>NZ_NPDG01000089.1:0-94385 GCF_002272225.1 Bacillus sp. 7894-2 | reverse complement strand
CGGAAATCAACGGACTACATTATTGACGAAAAACAGACATATATACGAAAATAGACTAATTTATTTGCGGTTTGGTAACTATTACACAAACAAATAGTGAAAAAGTCCTGATTTCGAAGTGATCTTGGATGAAATTCGGTTAAATCCAATGAAACATTTCACAAACATTTAGAAAAATATTAAAATGGAACATAGGACGGATAGAGAAATTATTATCCAGTACATAATAGAATGTTGAAGTTTTATAAGGTCTTATCGTATGATATTAGTATCTAGTCATAATTCAAACCATGCAGAACATTCCAGCCGTATGATTCTAATCTTTCAGCAATACTTGCATACGGATAAAAGGGATAATCATGCAATGAGAAAACAAGGGGTGCCAAAATGTTAAAAGTACAAGAAATCCGTGAACTGATTAAATTGGTAGATCAGTCAAATATCGATGAATTTGTATACGAGCATGAAGGGTCTAAAATTAAAATGAAGAAAAAAGGCAATGAAGCCGCTGTTGTACAGCAAGTTCAGCCTGCAGCTGCCCAAGTGTCAGCGCCTGCTCCACAGCCGGTCCAGCCAGCTGCTGTGAAAGTGGAAGAGCCTAAAGCAGAAGCGCCAGCGGCTGCTCCTGCACCAAATGCTGAAGCCGCAGAAGATTTACATAAGATTGTCTCACCAATGGTAGGGACTTTTTATCAATCATCATCACCTGATGCTGATGCATATGTAAAAGCCGGTTCAAAAGTAACAAAGGATTCCATTGTCTGCATTGTAGAAGCAATGAAATTATTTAATGAAATTGAAGCAGAAGTTAATGGTGAAATTGTAGAAGTGCTTGTAAAGGACGGCCAATTAGTAGAATATGGCCAGCCACTATTTTTAGTAAAGCCTGAATAAGGAGCGGTTACAGAATGATAAAAAAACTCTTGATTGCCAACAGAGGAGAAATAGCTGTCCGCATTATCAGGGCAGCCCGTGAAATGGGGATTGAATCTGTTGCTGTCTTTTCAGAAGCTGACAGGGAAGCGCTCCATGTACAGCTTGCGGATGAGGCATATTGCATTGGTCCGAAAGCATCCAAGGACAGCTATTTAAATTTTACAAATATAATAAGTGTCGCCAAGCTTACTGGCTGTGACGCCATTCATCCAGGTTATGGATTCCTTGCAGAGAATGCGGACTTTGCAGAACTGTGCAGAGAATGCAATATTATTTTTGTCGGCCCGACACCAGAAGCCATCAGCAAAATGGGCACAAAGGATATTGCAAGGGAAACGATGAAGGAAGCAGGAGTTCCGATTGTTCCGGGCTCTAATGGAATCATTAAGGATGCTGAAGACGCTATTCAGCTGGCAGAAAAGATTGAATATCCGGTCATTATTAAAGCAACTGCGGGCGGAGGCGGGAAAGGAATCCGTGTAGCGCGCAATGAGCAGGAGCTTATTAAGGGAATAACGATCACACAGCAGGAAGCACTGACAGCATTCGGGAATCCTGGTGTTTACATCGAAAAATATATCGAGGACTTCCGTCATGTGGAGATCCAGGTTCTCGCAGACAATTACGGGAACACCGTCCATCTCGGGGAAAGGGATTGTTCCATCCAAAGGCGTCTGCAAAAGCTTCTTGAGGAAACGCCTTCACCTGCACTTGACGGTGAAACACGCGAAGAGATGGGAAATGCTGCTGTAAAAGCTGCAAAAGCGGTTGATTATACAGGCGCTGGCACGATAGAATTTATATACGATTATATAAATCGCAAGTTCTATTTCATGGAAATGAACACACGTATTCAGGTGGAGCACCCTGTTACAGAGATGGTAACAGGCGTCGATTTAATCAAGGAGCAAATTAAGGTTGCTTCTGGAGAAAAGCTTAATTTTACACAGAGTGATGTGACATTTAACGGCTGGTCAATCGAATGCAGAATTAATGCGGAAAATCCGGAGAAGAATTTTATGCCATCAGCAGGAAGGATCAATATGTATCTGCCTCCTGGCGGGCTTGGTGTCCGAGTCGATTCTGCTGCCTACCCGGGCTATATGATTCCACCATATTACGATTCAATGATTGCAAAAGTGATCACTTATGGTAATACTAGAGAAGAAGCCATTTCCAGAATGAAAAGGGCATTAAGCGAATTTGTAGTGGAAGGGGTTCATACAACAATTCCGTTCCATCTCAAGCTCTTAAGCCATGAAAATTTTGTGGAAGGGCAGTTTAATACGAAATTTCTTGAATTGCATGATGTAATGAATTCTTAAAGACTTGTGGAGGTGCTAAAATGAACGAAAATAACATTCTCGAAATGAGCCCTGAAAATTCAGGTCTGGGCAAGGTGGAAATTGCACCGGAAGTTATTGAGGTTATTGCCGGCATTGCTGCTTCAGAAGTAGAAGGTGTTGCGCAAATGCGCGGGAACTTCGCTACAGGAGTGGTTGAACGGCTTGGTAAAAAGAACCACGGCAAAGGTGTTAAAGTTGAATTAACAGAAGAAGGCATCAAAGTCGATGTTTATTGTCTGATGAAATTCGGCGTGTCCATCCCAAGCGTTGCCCAAAAAATCCAGGACAACATCCGTCAGGCACTGTTGAATATGACAGCCCTGGACGCCCAGGAAGTAAACATTCACGTAGTAGGAATCATGTTTGAAAACCAAAAGCATGAAGTTGAATACGAACAGGAAATGTAACATTACACATCAAGCCAAAGACATCAGACCCGTCTTTGGCTTTTCTTATGGTTCATTCTCTTCATCATTCACTCCCAAAAACGTTATAAAGGAGTTTGTAAAGGGAAAATTAATATTATAAGTTTTCTTGCATTTGTTTCTGACCAAACATAATGCTCTTGTTGTAGTGCGAAGATTCCTTACTTATGCTATTATCTTCTTATGCAATTTTTGGACGTGCAAATGCTCAAAAATGAAAATTACTATGCTAGCCATAAAGGAGTTTTATAAAGATGAAGAGAAGAACAGCCAGAGAAAAAGCATTGCAGGCTTTATTTCAAATTGATGTAAGCGGGACAGAACCAGAAACCGCCATCGAACATGTTTTAGAGGGCGAAAAGAACGATGAATATCTTAGCAAACTTGTATCAGGTGTGCTGGAGCATAAAGAAACAATTGATAACGAAATCAAAGGGTTTCTTGAAAAATGGACGCTGGAGAGACTTGCCACTGTAGACCGCAATCTTCTGCGCTTATCTATTTTTGAACTGCTGTATTTAACAGAGGAAGTGCCAGCCAATGTGGTGCTCGATGAAGCAATTGAGATTGCCAAACTATACGGCGATGATCAGTCAAGCAAGTTTATTAATGGTGTTTTATCAAAGGTAAAAGAAAAACTTTAAAAAACATACACTGGATATGCTGGTACTTTCAGGATGCAAGCAAAGCCGGCAGTCCTTATCAAAGGCGTTTTCGAGTTTCTGATAGGGGGATACAAATGGCTGCAGAATTAATAGATGGAAAAGAAATTGCAAGAAAGAAACAGGATCGTATCGGTGCTGAAGTGCAAAAGCTGAAGGCAGAAGGAGTCACGCCGGGATTGGCTGTTATTTTAGCGGGGGATAATCAGGCATCCAGAACATATGTGAACAACAAGCAGAAAACCTGCAATAAGCTGGGCATGTATTCTATGCTTATTGAACTTCCTGAAAGCGTCAGTGAACAAGAGCTTATCAGAAAAATCACTGAGTTGAATAAAAGTGATGCAATCCATGGAATCCTCGTCCAGTTGCCGCTCCCAAGCCATATTAATGAAAAAGCCATCATTGAGTCTATATCACCTGAGAAAGATGTGGATGGATTTCATCCTATAAATATCGGCAGAATGATGACAGCTCAGGATGCCTATATCCCTTGTACTCCTGCAGGGATCATTGAAATGCTAGAAAGCATCGGGGCAGACATTTCCGGAAAGCATGTAGTGGTTATTGGCAGAAGCAACATCGTAGGTAAGCCTGCAGGACAGCTGTTTCTTAATAAAGATGCAACTGTTACCTACTGTCACTCGAAAACAGCTAATCTAAAGGAATATACAAAGCGGGCAGACATTCTGGTGGCAGCAGCAGGTAAAGCCAATTTAATTACTGAGGACCATGTAAAACATGGTGTGATTGTGATTGATGTGGGCATGAATCGAGATGCGGAAGGAAAGCTTTGCGGCGATGTTGATTTCGAGACAGTTAAGCACATAGCAGGGTACATTACTCCTGTTCCGGGCGGAGTGGGGCCGATGACCATTACCATGTTAATGCACAACACGTTGAAGGCAGCAAAGTCTATAAGCAAAATCTGAAATTCATGGCCGCCATAGATGCAAAATCTGTCCATTTCCATTATCCTGTATTTAGGAAGCCTGTCATGCAGGCTGAATGGAAGGGCAGTTTTTTTGTGTTATTGCTTTGCAGGAGTCCATGCGACCTCTGCATAAAGGAGATTGTTATGAAGGAACAGCAGTATCTGACAGTTCACGCACTGACCAAATACATAAAAAGAAAATTTGACGCCGACCCTCATTTGCAAAATATTTTGGTTAAGGGAGAAATCTCAAACTTTAAACAGCACTCCAGCGGTCATATGTATTTCACTTTAAAGGATGAGAAAGCCAGAATTTTAGCCGTAATGTTTGCAGGAAATGCGAGATCCATGAAATTCAGGCCGGAGAACGGCATGAAGGTTTTAGTTCGCGGAGCGATTTCCGTTTATGAATCGAGCGGGCAATATCAAATGTATGTACAGGAAATGCAGCCGGACGGGATTGGTGAGCTTTATCTGGCATACGAGCAGCTTAAAGAGAAACTGGAGAAAGAAGGATACTTTTCGTCTGCACATAAAAAAAATATCCCGCGCTATCCAAAGACAGTTGCGGTTATCACATCTCCTACGGGTGCTGCAATCAGAGATATTTTGACAACGCTCAAAAGGCGCTATCCAATCGCAAACATACTTATATTCCCTGCGCTTGTGCAGGGGAACCAGGCAGCACCATCTATTGTGAAAGCGATTAAGGATGCTAATTCCTCCGGGGAAGCGGACGTCTTAATTATCGGCCGGGGCGGAGGTTCTATTGAAGAGCTTTGGGCTTTTAATGAGGAAGCTGTGGCAAGGGCCATATTTAAGTCAGTAATACCTGTAATTTCAGCTGTCGGCCATGAAACAGATTTTACAATAGCGGATTTTGTTGCAGATTTAAGGGCTCCTACCCCAACCGGAGCTGCTGAATTGGCAGTCCCGCACATTGATGACCTGAAAGAAAGGCTTTTTAACAGGCAATCAAGGCTGATAAGAGCGATGAAGGAACAAATTGTACTGCAAAATGAAAGGCTTCTAAGGGTACAGAAATCCTATGCTTTCAGATACCCGCAAAAATTGTATGAACAAAAACTGGAACAGCTGGATAAATTGACTGAACAGCTGTTACGGGGATCCAAAAGGCTGCATGATTTAAAGCAGGAACAAGCTGATATCCTGCGGAAAAGGCTGGTTAGAAGTCATCCCGGCCAGCTGAAGGATCAGGCAAAAGAAAAACATGATCGGCTCCATAAGCTTTTAAATAAAACAATGGCAAATACCCTGGCTGCAAAGGAAAAGGATTTTGCGAGGGTCATTTCAACCCTTGAGGCACTCAGTCCTCTCAAAATCATGGATAGAGGCTATAGCCTTGCTTATACAGAAAAGGAATCCCTGGTAAAGACTGTGTATCAGGTTAAAGTGGATGATATGTTAAAATTGAAGGTATCTGATGGAACTATTGAATGCAGGGTAACGGATATTGAGGAGTGAATGGCATGGCGGATGAAAAGCAACTTTCATTTGAGCAAGCGATGGAAGAACTTGAAGTGATTGTGGAAAAGCTTGAAGAGGGCGACGTTCCTCTTGAAGAGGCAATTAATATTTATAAAAAGGGCATGGAGCTTTCAAAATTATGCCATGATAAGCTTAAAAATGTGGAATCACAGCTTACGGAAATACTGACGGAAGACGGCCGAAAAACGAACTTCGCCATTCCGGAGGAGGAATAATCTTGCAGCAATCCTTAAGTTCTTTCTCTGAATTGCATAAGCGAAAATTGGAAATCCATTTAAAAGAATATGTACATAAACTGAATGCTCCATCTGAAATCAAGGAATCGATGAATTATTCACTTGAAGCCGGAGGAAAGCGGATCAGGCCGATGCTGTTATTTGCCACATTGGCTGCTTTTGGCGAAGATACGGCAAAAGGGTTATGGACTGCGGCGGCGATCGAAATGATCCATACCTATTCGCTCATTCATGATGACCTTCCAAGTATGGATAATGACGATTTAAGAAGAGGTAAACCGACTAACCATAAAGTATATGGAGAAGCTTTTGCAATCCTGGCAGGTGATGCCTTGCTCACATACAGCTTCCAGACCATTGCGGAAACCCCAGACGAATTCTCTTCAGCCGAAACCAGGCTCTCTTTAATTAAAGTGCTTTCAAAAGCTGCCGGAGCTGAAGGGATGGTTGGAGGCCAGGCAGCAGACATTAAAGGAGAGGGCAAACAGCTGGACATAGAAGACTTAGAGTATATCCACGTGCATAAGACCGGCAAATTGCTTGAATGCAGTGTGGTTTCAGGTGCTATTTTGGCTAATGCCAATGAAGAGACGATTCAGACACTATCCCATTTTGCCTATCATCTGGGACTGGCTTTTCAAATCCGGGATGATATTCTTGACCTTGAAGGGACAGAAGAAATAATCGGGAAGCCTGTTGGCAGTGATGAATCAAAAAATAAAAGCACCTATCCAGCTCTTCTTACTATGAATGGCGCAAAAGAGGCTCTCGAATACCACATCAGATCTGCAAAAGAGAAGCTGAAGGAAACAGGCCTTCAAACAGATCTGCTGGAAGAAATAACAGATCTAATTGCAAACAGGGACCACTAATTTCTGGATTACATACTCATAATTGCAAAAATCGGGTACAAAAATGAATGAAGAAACGATGCCGTGCCGCTGTACTATTTGTACCAGCGGCATTTGCTGGTTAATAAAATGATGGTCTTTATTGTATATATTTTGGTATGATAGAAATTGCTGCCGGGAGTCTTTCCCAAGAAAGACTGGCCGGAGTGCGAGACTGTTTAAAATGAAAAGCATTTGGAAAATCTCCTGTAATAAGGTAATCTTAAGATATTATCTTTTAGACAGGCTGGACGCCGTAATAAACAGGCTCTGATTTTTATAAACATGGTTGCCAAAATATACGTAAAAAAACGGACGAATAAGAAACGAAAGTGAGTGGTCCGCAGTATGGATCTGTTATCAATTAAAGACCCTTCCTTTTTAAAAGGGCTCTCGAATAAAGAATTGGAAAGTCTCAGTCAGGATATCCGCACCTTCCTGATTGAAAAGCTATCAGGCACAGGGGGACATATTGGCCCTAATCTTGGAGTTGTGGAACTGACTGTTGCATTGCATAAATGTTTTGACAGTCCGAAGGATAAGATTATCTGGGATGTCGGACATCAGTCATATGTCCACAAAATCCTTACAGGCCGTGCGTGCCAATTCGATACTCTTAGACAATATAAAGGTCTTTGCGGCTTTCCTAAGATGATTGAAAGTGAGCATGATGTATGGGAAACAGGTCATAGTTCTACTTCTTTATCTGCCGCGATGGGTATGGCCATTGCAAGAGACCTGAAAAAAGAGAGCAATTATGTCATTCCCGTTATTGGGGATGGTGCCTTAACTGGCGGAATGGCTTTAGAGGCTTTAAATCATATCGGCCATGAAAAAAAAGATATGATTGTCATATTAAATGACAATGAAATGTCGATTGCTCCAAATGTGGGTGCCCTGCACAATGTTCTTGGAAGGTTAAGGACTGCAGGCAAATATAATTGGGTTAAAGATGAACTTGAATATTTTTTAAAAAAGGTTCCGGCAGTCGGCGGCAAATTGGCCTCAACTGCTGAAAGACTGAAAGACAGTCTTAAGTATCTGTTTGTTTCAGGCATGTTCTTTGAGGAATTAGGCTTTACCTATTTGGGGCCTGTCGATGGGCATAATTATGAAGCTTTATTTGAGAACCTTGCGTATGCCAAGAAAACAGAAGGCCCGGTGCTTCTCCATGTTATAACGAAAAAAGGGAAAGGCTATCACCCTGCAGAAAGCGACAAGATCGGCACTTGGCATGGTACAGGCCCATACAAAATGGAAACAGGGGACTTTGTGAAACCTGCAGCTGCGCCGCCTCCTGCATGGAGCAAGCTTGTGTCAGAAACCATCAGGGAACTTGCGAGAAAAGATGAAAGAATTGTTGCAATCACTCCAGCAATGCCTGTTGGTTCAAAGCTTGAAGGCTTTGCAAGTGAATTTCCGGATCGGATGTATGATGTTGGTATTGCCGAACAGCATGCAGCAACTGTAGCTGCTGGCCTGGCAACTCAAAACATGAAGCCGTTCCTTGCGATTTATTCTACTTTCCTGCAGCGTGCTTATGATCAGGTCGTACACGATATTGCACGCCAGAACTTGAATGTATTCATTGGAATCGACCGGGCAGGACTCGTTGGTGCAGATGGGGAAACACATCAGGGTGTATTCGATATCGCATTTTTAAGGCATTTGCCGAACATGGTTTTGATGATGCCAAAGGATGAAAATGAAGGCCAGCATATGGTAAAAACAGCCATTGAATATAACGATGGCCCAATCGCTATGCGGTTCCCGCGCGGAAATGGCATCGGGGTGCCGATGGACGCGGAACTTAAAGCTATTCCAATTGGAACATGGGAAGTTCTGCGCGATGGCAGCGACGGAGCAATTTTAACCTTTGGGACAACCATTCCAATGGCATTGAAGGCAGCTCAGCTAATGGAAAAACAAGGGCATTCCATTAAAGTCATTAATGCAAGGTTTATTAAGCCATTTGATGAAAAGATGCTGCATGAATTGCTCGCAGCGAATATGCCTATTCTTACGATAGAAGAAGCTGTCCTGCAGGGGGGCTTTGGAAGTGCAGTACTTGAATATGCACACGAGCATGGCTTCCATCACTCCGAAATAGACCGAATGGGAATACCTGATACATTTATTGAACATGGCAGTGTAAATGAACTATTGGAAGAAATCGGGATGACAGTAGACAATGTTGTGGAAAGAATGGGAAAACTGGCACGAAAAAAACAAAAAAGGGCTTGAAAAATGAAAACAAAGAAAGAGCGATTAGACGTTTTATTAGTTGAAAGAGGTCTTGCTGAAACGAGAGAAAAAGCGAAAAGGGCCGTTATGGCCGGTTTGGTGTTCAGCAATGAAAGCAGATTGGATAAACCGGGCGAAAAGGTTAGTGAAGATATTCCGCTGGCCATCAAGGGAAAGGTTATGCCCTATGTCAGCCGCGGAGGCTTAAAGCTTGAGAAAGCTCTGAAGGTTTTTGATTTAGAAATCGAAGACAAGATCCTCCTTGACATTGGATCCTCAACCGGGGGCTTCACAGATTGCGCCCTGCAGAATGGCGCAAACATGTCCTATGCTTTGGATGTCGGGTATAATCAGCTTGCCTGGAAATTAAGGCAGGATGAGCGGGTTGTTGTCATGGAAAGGACCAATTTTAGGTATGTAACTCCTGCAGATCTTTCAGCCGGTATGCCTGATTTTGCTTCCATCGATGTTTCGTTCATCTCTTTAAAGCTTATATTGCCTGTATTAAAAACATTGCTGGTTCCAGGCAGTGACACAGTTGCCTTAGTGAAACCGCAATTTGAAGCCGGACGGGAGCAGGTTGGAAAAAAAGGAATTGTCAGAGATCCTAAAATACACGAAGCCGTCCTTGATAAAATTATCGAATTTGCTTTAAGTCTTGGCTATGATGTCAAAGACGTTTCTTATTCACCGATTACCGGCGGAGATGGCAACATAGAGTTTCTTCTCCATCTGTATTGGTCAGGCAGCAAAGAAGAAGGCGAAAATCTCCTTAAAGCCCCGACTGATAAGATTGTAAAAGAAGCCCACGCCGAACTGAAAACAAAGCAGGTTAAAGAAGAGGAATAGGCTGATGCCTGTTCCTTTTTTTAGAGGAATTTGTCGCGTAAGGACGAATTATAATAATTATATACGGGAAAATTGTACTTTATTGAGAAAATCAGCTAACATTATAATACAAAACACTATAAATTAATTTTTTTCTGCCTGCTGTCAAGCGGCTGATTATAGAGGTGAAAAAATGAATAAAGGGCAAAGACATATTAAAATACGCGAAATTATTACTAATAACGATATTGAAACACAGGATGACCTGGTGGATGAATTAAAAAATGCAGGGTTTAATGTTACCCAGGCGACAGTCTCAAGAGATATTAAAGAGCTTCACCTGGTAAAAGTACCTTTAATGGACGGAAGGTATAAATACAGTCTTCCAGCTGATCAGCGTTTCAATCCTCTGCAAAAACTTAAAAGAAACTTAATGGATGCCTTTGTTAGAGTGGATACTGCAGGACATCTCCTTGTAATGAAGACTCTTCCGGGAAATGCCATGGCTATTGGCGCACTGATTGATAACCTTGATTGGGAAGAGATTCTGGGGACAATTTGCGGGGATGACACATGCCTGATCATTTGCAAAACCCCTGAGGACACAGAAGTCATTTCAAACCGTTTTCTTGAAATGCTGTAGATAATTTCAAGTTCAGAGCGCCTGTCCCCCCTGGTGGCAAAGCGCTTCTGCTTTTTCTAATGAGGTGATAAGCTTGTTAAATGAAATAACGATACGAAATTTTGCTATAATCGAAGCCCTTTCTGTCTCATTTGAAAAGGGCTTAACTGTTTTAACCGGTGAAACAGGGGCAGGGAAATCCATTATTATTGATGCCATTCACTTGCTGGCTGGAGGCAGGGGATCTGCAGAGTTTGTCCGGCATGGTGAAGATAAGGCTGAGTTAGAGGGGCTTTTTATCCTTGATGATCATAGGCACCCTTGCTATAAACGAGCTGCAGAATTTGGAATAGAGATTGAAGATGGAATGATCGTTCTCCGCAGAGATATATCTAAGACAGGAAAAAGCGTTTGCAGAGTGAACGGAAAACTGGTCACTATTTCTGCTTTAAGGGAAATCGGAAGTTCACTTATTGATATACACGGTCAGCACGAACATCAGGAATTAATGAATGAAACCTTGCATCTTCCTCTTCTCGATCAGTTTGGAGGAACGAAGATTTCTGCTTCTCTTTCTGAATATCAGGATATCTACAAATTATATGAAAGCACTTTGAAAAAGCTTAAGAATTTAAGTGAGAATGAACAGCAAATGGCGCACCGGCTGGATTTAATCCAATTTCAGCTTGATGAAATCCAGTCGGCACAGCTGAAATTGAATGAAGATGAAGATCTGATTGAAGAAAAGAGAAAACTATCCAACTTTGAACGGATTTTTGATTCAGTTCAGTCTGGCTATAATGCTCTTCAAGGAGAGCAAAAAGGGCTCGATTGGATTGGGTTGGTTATGGGGTATATGAATGATGCCGCGGAATTGGACCCATCGTATAAAGAAATAGCGGAAAATGTGGCAAACAGCTTCTATTTGCTTGAAGATGCAGCCAGTTCCCTGCGCAATGAAATGGACTTTATGGAATATGATCCCCAAAGGCTTAATGAAATCGAAAACAGACTGAATGAAATAAATGGGCTAAAAAGAAAATATGGAAAAACGGTAGAAGAAGTGCTGGAATACGCAGCAAAAATAGAAGAAGAAATTGAAACCCTGCAAAATAAAGAAACCCATATTGATAAGCTGCAAAAAGAAGTTGCTGCCCTGAAAAAAGACCTTATGGTTGAAGGGGAAGAACTGAGCAAGCTGCGGAGAAAATCTGCTCTAAAGCTTACGAAGTTAATTCATAAAGAGCTTAAGGAATTATACATGGAAAAAACAGTTTTTGAGGTAAGGTTCTTTTCTGATCCCGAAGTTCTTTTGAAAAATGGAGTTGACAGGGCGGAGTTCTATATTTCCACCAATCCGGGAGAACCGCTCAAGCCTCTGTCTAAGATTGCATCGGGAGGGGAATTATCCCGAATCATGCTTGCCTTAAAGAGTATTTTCTCAAAACATCAGGGTGTTACAAGTATTATCTTCGATGAAGTGGACACAGGTGTGAGCGGAAGAGTTGCACAAGCTATCGCGGAGAAGATTCATCATGTTTCCGTGGACTCACAGGTGCTTTGCATTTCTCACCTGCCACAGGTTGCAGCGATTGCAGATACTCATTTATTTATTGCTAAAAACACAAATGAAGGGCGGACCAAAACTACAGTGAAGCCTCTGAATGAAGAAGAGAAGATAAAAGAAATCAGCCGTATGATTTCAGGAGTGGAAATTACCGATTTGACAAAAGAGCATGCAAAAGAGCTGCTGCATATGGCTAAACAGCTGAAATAATTATGATCCAATATCCGGTGTGTGCCATTAAGCTGCGCAGCGAGATCTAATACCTTGAAAAGCTATCCAAAGCAGGATAGCTTTTTTTATGTCACTGGCAGTTATAAATGCCATCGATGCAGGCAAAATTAAAGATGTAGCCATTTGACGTGGATGGACTAGAAGCGAGGAGAGTGAAAAATTTGACATATGATGTTTTGCGCAAAATAATTGGTGGAATTCTCCTTGTTTCATTAATTGCTTTAGGTTTTTCCAAGCCTGTTCAGGAATATTTGCAAATACCTGCAAATATTACCCTTTTTGAAGGGCAGCAGCTGGATATTGCAAAGGCAGAAGCAGTGTCAGCCGGGCTGTCCATAGATAATTCAAGTGTGGCACTTAAAGAAGGTAACCATTCGATTTCGCTTTCAGCAAAAGAAAATGGAAAAAATGAAATGCTTCTCGAACTGGCAGGTTTTCCGATAAAGAAGGTTGATGTTAATGTCTTAAAAGATTTTAAAGTAATTCCAGGAGGCCAATCAATCGGGGTTAAACTAAATACAGTAGGTGTGTTAGTAGTGGGGCACCATCAGGTTAATACGACTGAAGGAAAAGCTTCGCCAGGAGAAATGGCCGGGATAAAAATCGGAGATATCATTACAGAAATCAATGGTAAGAAAATTGAAAAGATGTCAGATGTTGCCCCTTTTGTTCAAGAAGCAGGCAAAAGCGGCAATCCGCTCCAAATCATTGTCAGCCGTGAAAGCGGGAAGGTGAAAACGGAGCTGACTCCTCTTAAAGAAAACGGGGAAGAAACCTATAAGCTTGGTTTATATATACGTGACTCAGCAGCAGGCATTGGGACGATGACTTTTTATCACCCGGAATCGAAAAAGTATGGAGCACTCGGACATGTTATTTCCGATATGGATACGAAAAAACCCATTGTTGTTGAAGACGGACAAATTGTAAGATCGACTGTTACTTCCATTGAAAAAGGAAGCACTGGCAATCCAGGCGAAAAACTTGCACGATTTTCCTCAGACAAAGAAATAATCGGGAATATTGTCAGGAACAGTCCTTTCGGAATTTTTGGGGAATTAAACCGGGACATGAAAAATGGGATCTTTGACAAACCGATGCCAATAGCATTATCCCATCAGGTAAAAGAGGGAGCCGCTCAAATACTGACTGTAGTGGACAATGATGAAGTACAATTGTTTGATATTGAAATTGTCAGCACGATACCGCAAAAGTTTCCGGCAACAAAAGGAATGGTCATAAAAGTGACAGATCAGAAGCTCCTCGATAAAACAGGCGGGATTGTTCAGGGGATGAGCGGGAGCCCGATCATTCAGGATGGCAGGATTATTGGAGCGGTAACCCACGTGTTTGTTAATGATCCTACTTCAGGATATGGTGTTCATATCGAATGGATGCTAAATGAAGCAGGCATCAATATATATGAAAAAGCAGAAGAAAAAGCATCCTAATAAGGGATGGATCAAAAAAAGGCGGGGAAATCCCGTCTTTTTGATTTTTTATGTTAAAATGACGTTAATTAAAGATTTTTCGACAAGTATACACGAATTGCAAAGAGTATGGCGAAACTGGTCGAAAACAGAAGAAAATAAAAGAAAAAATAAGATTTCGCTGGTTTTTTAAGAAAATTTCAAAAAAGTAGAGGAATTTTTGTTGCATTGTCGAATTTCTCATTTAGAATAGAACATAGATAACATAAAAAGAGCGTGTTCAAAATGAACATTCATTAAAGAGACCATAATGGGCCGAGGAGGAAAGTAAGTGAAGAAAATAAAAGTTTGTGTTGTGGATGATAATAGGGAACTGGTCGGGCTTTTAGAGGAATATATATCTTCCCAGGAGGATATGGAAGTTTCGGGTGTTGCACATAATGGACAGGATTGCCTCGACATTTTAGTGCAGACACAGCCTGATGTTCTTGTGCTGGATATCATCATGCCTCACTTGGATGGACTTGCTGTACTCGAGAAAATGAGAGAATTAAATTTGAATGCACTTCCTAATGTAATTATGCTTACTGCATTCGGCCAGGAGGATGTCACCAAAAAGGCAGTGGATTTGGGAGCATCTTACTTTATTCTTAAACCATTTGATATGGACAATTTGGCAAGCCATATCCGTCAGGTCAGCGGAAAATCCAGCTCATTTCTCCGCAAACCCCTTCCTTCTTACCGTCCCCAGGCAGAAGCGAAGCCGAAGAACCTGGATGCCAGCATCACGAGCATCATTCATGAAATTGGCGTACCTGCTCATATTAAAGGATACTTATATCTTCGTGAAGCGATTTCAATGGTGTACAATGATATCGAACTTCTCGGTTCCATTACGAAAGTGCTGTACCCTGATATTGCTAAAAAATTCAATACGACTGCAAGCCGGGTTGAACGTGCGATCCGCCATGCGATTGAAGTTGCCTGGAGCCGCGGTAATATAGATTCGATTTCCTCTCTTTTCGGATATACAGTCAGCATGACTAAAGCAAAGCCGACTAATTCCGAGTTTATTGCCATGGTGGCAGATAAACTTCGTCTTGAGCATAGGGCTTCTTGAAAGGGTAAGGACTTTTAACAAATTTTATTTAATCTGCTGCGCTCCTATTGGGGCGTTTTTTATTTTTCCTCATGTAATATAAAAAGGTTCAGTTTGAATACTTCAAACTGAACCTTTACTTTTATTTGTTTTCTTCTTTCTCAAGCTCCATCATTTTTTGGATCAAGATATGCTGAGGCATGTGCATGATTTGCTCAAGAGGAAGATTTAGTTTTTCAGCGAGCTTTAATGCTGTTTCAGGTGATATCTGCAGCGGCTTCACTATTATCCCCCACTAACTATTTAGATTTAAAACGATCTTGGACTTTGTTTCTTTTTCGGTCACGATAAAGAATAAACCCTGCGATGAAGCCAAGCCCTATAATCAAGAAAAGGAAACCTGACACAAATTGAAGCCATAAATATGGAAATGGGCTTTGCAGGATGCCAAAGACCATATCTCTCATTAATTTTATCCCATACACAGCCAATATGCCCGGCAGGAGTAAAATTAATAAAGCAATTAGTCTTATCATAAAAAAATTCCCTTCAAATCGAGTTGCCTACCGAAATCATAAATCATTAAAGAAATTTGTCAAGTGCTTCTGCTATGCTAAAATAAAACATGAAGAATATTGCAGAAGTTTCTATTGATTATGCAAGAATTTTCAATGAAAGCAGGTATGACTATGCAAACAGTGATGATTGTCGGTGCGGGAAAAGGCGGTACCGCCATCCTAAAAATAATAAAAGAAACGGCAGTTCTGGATGTAAAAGCCATGGTGGATATCGACCCTGATGCCGAAGGGCTTCTGCTCGCTAATGAAAGCGGCATCCCAACCGGTGCTGATTGGCGACAGTTCATGGAACAAGATATTGACATCATTATTGAAGTTACCGGAATTGAGCAGGTGTTTATCGACATTAGGGAAGCCAGAAGCAAAAATACAGTTCTAATACCTGGAAGTGTAGCTTTTTTAATCGCGAAATTACTTGAGGAAAAGGAAGAGCTGATTTCGAAATTCAGAAATGAAACATACAAGCATGACTTGATTTTTAATTCGACCGATGATGGAATGATTGTAATAAATAACCTAACTGAAATTATAGTCTTTAATCGCAGTGCGGAGAGAATGACAGGAATAAAGAGAAAAGACGCTTTAGGGAAAAAAATTAATGAAATCATTACCGACAGCATGCTTCCCAGAGTTATGGCGACAAGGAGAATTGAAGCGAATCAGGAAATGACTTTAGCTAATGGCCTCAAGATTATTACGACAAGAATACCTATGCTCGGTGAAAATAACGAATTAATGGGTGCCTTTGCCGTTTTTAAGGATATTACAGAAGTAGTTTCACTTGCGGAAGAAATAACGAATTTGAAGGACATACAGACGATGCTTCAGGCAATTATTCAATCAAGTGAGGAAGCCATCTCAGTTGTTGATGAAAATGGGAAAGGGATTTTGATCAATCCGGCATACTCCAGGCTTACAGGTCTGGAAGAGGAAAAGGTAATCGGAAAGCCTGCTACAGCAGATATATCAGAAGGTGAAAGCGTTCATATGAAGGTCCTTCAAACGCGAAGAGCAATGAGAGGTGTGGCCATGAGGGTCGGACCAAAGAGAAAGGATGTAATTGTAAACGTTGCGCCTGTTATTGTTGATGGGAAATTAAAAGGGAGTGTTGGTGTTATTCACGACGTTTCGGAAATTCAAAATCTGAACCGTGAATTAAACCGGGCCAGACAGATTATTCGTACCCTGGAAGCGAAGTACTCATTCGAGGATATAATTGGAACATCTGAAGAGATGACCATTGCAATCGAACAGGCGAGACTTGGAGCTAAAACTCCTGCCACAGTATTGCTGAGAGGAGAGTCCGGGACAGGTAAAGAGCTATTTGCCCATGCTATACACAATGCAAGCGACCGAAAATATAACAAGTTTATCAGGGTAAATTGTGCCGCTTTATCAGAATCTCTTTTGGAAAGTGAATTATTCGGTTATGAAGAGGGGGCATTCTCGGGTGCAAAAAGAGGTGGCAAAAGAGGTTTATTTGAGGAAGCTGATAAAGGCAGTATTTTTCTGGATGAAATTGGCGAGCTGACAGCTAACACTCAGGCGAAGCTGCTCAGGGTTCTTCAGGAACATGAAATTACAAGAGTGGGAGGGACCAAGCCTATTTCAATTGATGTCCGGATTATTGCCGCGACCAATGTCAATTTAGAAAAAGGAATTGCAGACGGCACCTTTAGGGAAGACTTATACTACAGGCTGAATAGAATGCCCATACATATTCCTTCTTTAAGACGCAGGAAGGAGGATATTCCTTTGCTGTGCAGCAGACTTATTCAAAAGATAAACCAGGAATATGGACGGAATGTAGAAGGTGTGACAGAACAAGCAGTTGATAAGCTAATGGCCTATAATTGGCCGGGGAATGTGAGGGAACTTGATAATATCCTGGGCAGAGCCATCATTTTTATGAATTACAACGAAACGCAAATAGAAGAACTGCATATTCCGGATCTGGGTGCCAATAATCCGTCACCCACTATTGAAGTAAGTGAAGAAGTGCAAAATAAATCATTAAATCAGATGGTTGAGCAATATGAGGCAAGGGTAATCAAGCAAACTCTTCAAAAGCTGGATGGAAATAAAACTAAGACAGCTAAAATGCTTGGACTCTCAGTCAGGAACCTTTACTACAAATTGGAGAAATACGAAATTGCAAAACCTGGCATGCAATAGATTTCATAGTGCGCAATAAATTGCACACTTTAGTTTGGTGAATAAAGCGTTTTCACGGTTATTAAAGTTGGCACACTTCTTGCAAGTATAATAAACGGAAGAACATCAAGAAAATGGCGTCGATCATTTTAAGTTTCCTGAACCTAAGACGCCTGCGCTTTTCATGTAAGGGGGTTGAACAGATGACATTGGATTCGCTTCTAACGAAAGCAACCCAATATGGTGAGAAAACGGTAGCCGTAGCTGCAGCGGAAGACGAAGAGGTTCTCGAAGCAGTTGCTGAAGCAATTAAGCTGAACTTAGCAAGTTTTTTATTGTTCGGGGATGAAGGGAAAATCCGGAAAATCCTGAACGGGAAGCATAGAGAAGCATCAGAAAGCCCTAAAGTTGAAGTCGTTCATACAGACTCGGCAGCGCATGCAGCGGAATTGGCAGTAAGGGCTGTGAAGGAACAGAAGGCCAATGTGCTGATGAAGGGTAATATCCCGACGGCAGGCATTTTAAAAGCTGTCTTAAATAAAGAATTTGGCTTAAGAACAGGAAATGTTTTATCGCATGTGGCTGTTTTTGAGGTCCCAGGTTTTGAGCGGTTTACAATCGTAACGGATGCAGCTATGAATATTGCACCTGATCTTAATCAAAAAGCACAAATATTGAAAAATGCAGTTCATATTGCAAGAAGCATAGGGATTGAAAATCCTCTGGCAGCTCCGATTGCTGCAGTCGAGACGGTTAATCCTGCTATGCAGGCTACTTTGGATGCTGCTGCATTAACTCTTATGAACCAAAGAGGGCAGATTAAAGATTGTATAGTCGATGGTCCTCTGGCTCTGGACAATGCCATTTCTTTTGAAGCAGCTGAACATAAGGGAATCAAAAGCAAAGTTGCCGGACAGGCAGATATTTTATTGGTGCCGACTATAGAAGTTGGAAATGCTTTATATAAATCACTTGTCTACTTTGCAAAAGCAAAAGTAGGAGCTGTTATAGCAGGAGCAAAAGCGCCAATCGTTCTTACTTCAAGGGCTGATTCGGCTGAAAGCAAGGTTTATTCATTGGCTTTAGCGATATGCTCAGCAAAGTAATTCGCTGATAATAAAGCATTAAAATAAAAAATATTAATCAAACTAACATAAATTTTTTATAATCCGGGGAGGAAACAGAACATGGAAATCTTCAAATACTTAGAAACTTATGATTACGAACAAGTGGTGTTTTGCCAGGACAAACAATCAGGCCTAAAAGCTATTATTGCTATTCATGACACTACTTTAGGTCCTGCGCTTGGCGGTACACGCATGTGGACTTATGAATCTGAAGATGCAGCTATTGAGGATGCTTTGCGCCTTGCACGCGGCATGACTTATAAGAATGCTGCAGCAGGCTTAAACCTTGGCGGCGGTAAAACAGTTATTATCGGCGATCCGCGCAAAGACAAAAACGAAGAGATGTTCCGTGCTTTCGGACGTTACATCCAAGGATTAAATGGACGCTATATTACTGCAGAGGACGTAGGCACAACTGTAGCTGATATGGATCTGATCCATGAGGAAACAGATTATGTAACAGGTATTTCACCTGCCTTTGGTTCTTCGGGCAACCCTTCACCAGTTACAGCTTATGGCGTATACAGAGGAATGAAGGCAGCAGCAAAGGCTGCATTCGGAACTGACTCTTTAGAAGGCAAAACAATTGCCGTTCAGGGTGTTGGAAACGTAGCGTTCAATCTTTGCCGTCATCTGCATGAAGAAGGTGCACAGCTAATTGTAACAGATATTAATAAAGAAGCAGTTCAGCGTGCGGTTGAAGAGTTCGGGGCTAAAGCAGTTGAACCAAATGAAATTTATGGTGTTGAATGTGATATTTATGCACCATGTGCTTTAGGTGCAACAGTTAATGATGATACAATTCCACAGCTGAAAGCAAAAGTAATTGCCGGAGCTGCCAACAATCAGCTTAAAGAAACCCGCCATGGTGATTTAATCCATGAGATGGGCATTGTTTATGCACCTGATTATGTAATTAATGCAGGCGGAGTTATCAATGTTGCAGATGAGCTGTACGGATACAACCGTGAACGTGCAATGAAAAAAGTTGAAACTGTATACAATAATATTGAAAAAGTTATTGATATTGCTAAAAGGGATGGAATTCCGACATATAAAGCGGCTGACCGCATGGTTGAGGAAAGAATCGAAAGAATGCGTAATTCGCGCGGACAATTCCTCCAAAACGGCCATCATATCCTGAGCCGCAGATAGTTTTTAGGAGGAAGAGGAATTTAGCCTGTTTTCCTGAAATGCAAAGCGCTGAATTATGAATTCAGCGTCTTTGCCTTTAAAAGCATAGTAGAAAAAATGCAGCGGCAGATAAAGTACCCTGAGTAAGAGTATGCTTTTACAAGGGAGATTTCCGCTCTTTATGGAGGTTTAAACGTGCTAGAACAAGAACATCGAATTCTCGTCATCAATCCGGGATCCACTTCAACTAAGATTGGAGTTTTCGATAATGAGATCTCTGTCCTGGAGAAGACATTACGCCATGATGCAGATGTCATTAACTCTTATGAAAGTATTATCGATCAGTATGAATTCCGCAAGCAGACCATTTTAGAGACGCTGGATCATGAAGGAATCAATATTTCCAAATTAAGTGCAGTGTGCGGACGCGGCGGGCTGCTTCGCCCAATTGAAGGAGGCACGTATTCTGTTAATGATGCTATGCTTGGGGATCTTCGTGCCGGTTTTGCTGGTCAGCATGCTTCTAACCTTGGCGGAATCCTGGCATATGAGATTGCTTCGGGTTTAAATATTCCATCGTTCATTGTTGATCCGGTTGTGGTTGATGAACTGGACCCAATTGCCCGTATTTCAGGCTTTTCAATGATAGAAAGAAAAAGTATTTTCCATGCTTTGAATCAGAAAGCTGTTGCAAGGAGAGTGGCAAAGGAGCTCGGCAAAAAGTATGAGGAGCTTAACCTGATCGTCACACATATGGGCGGAGGTATTACTGTTGGCGCTCATAAAAAAGGCAGAGTAGTGGATGTCAATAACGGACTTCATGGAGACGGGCCGTTCAGTCCGGAACGGGCAGGTACAGTACCTGCCGGTGATCTGGTTGGACTTTGCTACTCCGGCAGCTTTTATCGTGAAGAAGTGATGAAGAAGCTTGTGGGACAAGGCGGTCTCGTTGGTTACCTGGGAACAAATGATGCCGTAAAGGTTGAAAAGATGATTGAAAACGGAGATGAGAAAGCAAAGCTTGTCTACTCCGCAATGGCTTATCAGGTGGCTAAGGAGATCGGTTCTGCCAGTGCAGTGCTTGGCGGAAAGATTGATGCCATTATCCTTACAGGAGGTCTTGCCTATGGCAAGGGCTTTGTAAAAGAAATCAGTGAGCGGATTAACTGGATAGCAGATGTCATCGTCCAGCCTGGTGAAAATGAGCTTCAGGCACTGGCGGAAGGTGCACTTCGCGTCCTGCGCGGTGAAGAGACTGA
Organism: Bacillus sp. 7894-2; assembly: GCF_002272225.1. Lineage (NCBI taxonomy): Bacteria > Bacillati > Bacillota > Bacilli > Caryophanales > Bacillaceae > Bacillus > Bacillus sp. 7894-2. The sequence continues at coordinate 73,174 of NZ_NPDG01000089.1, read as the reverse complement.
AAAAGAATATCCCGGAAAAACAGCTGGGAAAGCAGCATTGAAATAGAAGGGGGAAGCAACTTGGCACAGGAATATGATTTGGTGATTTTAGGCGGAGGCACAGGCGGTTATGTAGCAGCCATCCGTGCTTCACAGCTTGGTTTAAAAACGGCAATCGTTGAAAAAGGAAAACTTGGAGGGACTTGCCTTCATAAAGGCTGCATACCAAGCAAGGCGTTATTAAGAAGTGCTGAAGTGTTTGCAACTGCAAAGCACAGTGAAGATTTTGGCGTAATGACAAGTGATGTATCAATCAATTTTGGTAAGGTACAGGAACGAAAAAACAAAATCGTTGATCAGCTTCATAAAGGTGTTCAGCATTTGATGAAGCAAGGCAAGATTGATGTTTTTGAAGGCACAGGCCGAATTCTTGGACCTTCTATTTTCTCTCCAATGCCAGGGACAATTTCTGTTGAAATGAACAATGGGGACGAAAATGAAATGCTGATCCCTAAAAATGTTATTGTAGCAACTGGATCTCGCCCCCGCACCCTTCCAGGATTGGACATTGATGGAAAACTGGTCATGACTTCGGATGAAGCTTTAGCTTTGGAAGAAGTGCCAAGCTCCATTATCATTGTTGGCGGCGGAGTCATCGGCATCGAATGGGCTTCGATGTTATCAGACTTTGGTGCTGATGTAACAGTAATTGAATATGCTGACCGCATTATTCCTACAGAAGACAAAGAAATTTCAAAAGAAATGCAGCGCCTTATGAAGAAAAAAGGAGTCAAAATTGTTACTGGAGCAAAGGTTCTTCCTGAAACCCTTCAGAAAGGTGAAGGAGTAACGATTTCAGCTGAAGTAAAAGGTTCCCAAAAGGAATTTACCGCTGAGAAATTGCTTGTTTCAGTGGGCCGTCAGGCAAATACAGAAGGCATTGGCATTGAAAATACGGATATTCAAATTGAAAAAGGATTTATTGCCGCAAATGAATACTTCCAGACAAAGGAATCTCATATCTATGCGATTGGCGATGTCATTGGCGGACTTCAGCTGGCACATGTTGCTTCTCATGAGGGAATTGTTGCAGTGGAGCATATTGCAGGCCAGGATCCTTCTCCAATTGACTACAGCCTGGTTTCTAAATGCATTTACAGTTCACCGGAAGCAGCAAGTGTAGGATTAACAGAGGATGAAGCAAAGGAAAAAGGCCATAATGTGAAAACTGGCAAATTCTCATTCCGTGCAATCGGAAAGGCGCTTGTATTTGGCGAATCCGACGGGTTTGTAAAAATTGTGGCAGATCAAGATTCCGATGATATTCTTGGTGTCCATATGATCGGCCCTCACGTAACAGATATGATTTCAGAAGCAGGCCTTGCACGCGTTCTTGATGCAACTCCATGGGAAGTAGCACATACTATCCACCCGCATCCGACGCTATCTGAAGCAATAGGTGAAGCTGCCCTTGCTGTAGATGGGAAAGCAATCCACGGATAAAGATTCGATTAAATAAAATAAGTCCAAGTCTCCAATTGGAGACGGGGCTGATACATATTAGCTTAGGAGGTTGTATAAATGGCTGAAAACCGTCATAAAGATTTAGGTTTAAGTGATGAGAAAGTTCTTGAAATGTATGAGACGATGCTGTTAGCCCGCCGTCTTGATGAGCGCATGTGGCTTTTGAACCGTGCTGGAAAAATCCCATTTGTTATTTCATGCCAGGGGCAGGAAGCTGCGCAGGTAGGTGCCGCGTTTGCTCTTGATCGCGAGAAAGATTATGTTCTTCCATATTATCGTGACATGGGTGTTGTTTTAACATTTGGCATGACCGCAAGGGAATTAATGCTGTCAGGGTTTGCTAAAGCGGAAGATCCAAACTCAGGCGGACGCCAAATGCCTGGACACTTCGGCCAAAAGAAAAACCGAATCGTGACAGGGTCTTCTCCTGTTACTACACAGGTGCCTCATGCTGTTGGTGTCGCCCTCGGCGGAAAGCTTGAAGGGAAGGACCTGGTTACTTTTGTAACATTCGGTGAAGGCTCTTCTAACCAGGGAGATTTCCATGAAGGTGCGAACTTTGCAGGTGTTCATAAACTTCCTGTTATCTTTATGTGTGAAAATAATAAATATGCAATCTCTGTTCCGATTGAAAAGCAGCTTGCTTGCGAAAATGTGTCTGACAGAGCTATTGGCTATGGTATGCCAGGTATAACAGTTGACGGAAACGATCCGCTTGAAGTTTATAAAGCTGTGAAAGAAGCAGCAGACAGAGGCCGCCGCGGAGAAGGTCCGACATTAGTCGAAACCGTTTCATACCGTTTAACACCACACTCATCTGATGATGATGACCGAAGCTACCGTGCTCCTGATGAAGTGGCTGAAGCAAAAACAAAAGATCCGATTATTACTTTTGGCGCCTATCTGAAAGAAAATGACGTTATGGACGATGCGATTGAAAAGGAAATCAATGACCGGGTTATGAAACTGGTAAACGAAGCAACTGATTATGCTGAAAACGCTCCATATGCAGAAGCGGAATCTGCTTTAAAGCATGTATATGCTGAACAGTAAGGGGGAGAGAATATGGCTGTAATTTCTTATATCGATGCGGTGACTATGGCAATCCGCGAGGAAATGGAAAGAGATCCAAAGGTATTTGTTTTAGGTGAAGACGTAGGTAAAAAAGGTGGCGTATTTAAAGCGACACAAGGACTATATGACAAATTTGGCGAAGACCGCGTAATTGATACTCCTCTTGCTGAATCAGCGATTGCAGGGGTTGGAATCGGTGCAGCAATGTATGGAATGCGTCCAATTGCAGAAATGCAATTTGCCGACTTCATTATGCCGGCTGTTAACCAGATTATTTCAGAAGCGGCACGCATCCGCTATCGTTCAAATAATGACTGGAGCTGTCCGATTGTAGTACGTGCACCATATGGCGGCGGTGTTCATGGAGCACTTTATCATTCCCAGTCTGTCGAAGCTGTATTTGCTAATCAGCCGGGACTTAAGATTGTTATGCCTTCTACCCCTTATGATGTTAAGGGTTTATTGAAAGCAGCAATCCGTGATGAGGATCCGGTGCTGTTTTTTGAACATAAGCGCGCATATCGCCTGATCAAAGGTGAGGTTCCTGATGATGATTATGTGCTGCCAATCGGAAAAGCAGATGTAAAACGCGAAGGTGAAGATATCACGGTCATCACTTATGGCCTATGCGTCCATTTTGCTCTTCAGGCTGCAGAAAGACTTGCTAAAGATGGCATTTCAGCGCACATCCTGGATTTAAGAACGGTTTATCCGTTAGATAAAGAAGCAATTATTGAAGCTGCTTCTAAAACAGGAAAAGTGCTTCTTCTTACTGAGGATAATAAAGAAGGCAGTATCATGGGCGAGGTTGCTGCGATTATTGCAGAGAACTGCCTGTTTGAGCTGGATGCACCGATCAAACGCCTTGCCGGTCCTGATGTGCCAGCAATGCCTTACGCTCCAACTATGGAGAAATACTTTATGGTTAACCCTGATAAAGTAGAAAAAGCAATGCGTGAATTGGCTGAATTTTAATAACAACATCTTAGTTAATAAAAATGGAAAGCTCGCAGAGGGTGCGGCTCTCAGGCTGGACTTCATTCCGGATCAGCTGCACCTGCTGCATGACCCGCAAATTGCGGGCAGCTAGAAGGAGGTTACTCAGGTGGCTATTGAACAAATTAAAATGCCCCAGCTTGGGGAAAGTGTTACTGAAGGGACAATCAGCAAATGGCTGGTTTCCGTTGGTGATAAAGTAAATAAATATGATCCGCTTGCTGAAGTAATGACTGACAAAGTAAACGCGGAAGTACCGTCCTCTTTCACTGGTGTAATCAAAGAATTGATTGCAGAAGAAGGCGAAACGTATGAAGTGGGCCAGGTGATTTTGACAATCGAAACCGAAGGCGGCGGGGAAGCTGCTCAAGATGCGCCAGCAGAGACAAAAGGAGAGGATAAGACTCCGGCTGCACCTTCAGCCTCAGCGCCTTCTGCACCAGCGGCACCTGTTAAAGCAGCGGATGCTCCAAAAGGAGTCCGTTATTCACCTGCAGTCTTAAGGCTTTCTCAAGAGCATGGAATCGATTTGAACCAGGTGACAGGTACTGGCGGCGGCGGACGCATCACCCGTAAAGATCTTATGAAAATCATTGAGTCCGGAGATATTCCGACAGCTGCAGCAGCTGCGGCTGCACCGGAAAAGACAGAAGCGCCAGCACAGGAAGCTGCATCTGCACCTTCCCAGCCTGCAGCATCCAAACAGGCGGCGCCAGCACCTAATGTACCGGTAATGCCAGGTGATGTTGAAATCCCTGTTACCGGAGTGCGTAAGGCGATTGCTGCCAATATGCTCCGCAGCAAACATGAAGCACCTCATGCCTGGACAATGATGGAAGTGGATGTTACGAATCTTGTTGAGTACCGCAACAGCATTAAAGGGGAGTTCAAGCAAAAAGAGGGCTTTAACCTTACATTCTTTGCTTTCTTCGTAAAAGCAGTTGCACAGGCCCTTAAGGAATTCCCGCAGATTAATTCCATGTGGGCAGGAGATAAGATCATCCAGAAGAAGGATATCAATATTTCCATTGCAGTAGCAACAGATGACGCGTTATTCGTTCCGGTCATCAAAGCGGCGGATGAAAAGACGATTAAAGGTATTGGCCGTGAAATTAATGATCTTGCCTTAAAAGTGCGTACAGGAAAACTGACTTCTGCTGAAATGCAGGGTGGAACTTTCACTGTAAATAATACCGGATCATTCGGTTCCGTACAGTCCATGGGCATTATCAATTATCCGCAGGCGGCAATTCTTCAGGTTGAATCCATTGTGAAACGTCCTGTTGTCATGAACAATGGCATGATTGCTGTCCGTGATATGGTTAACCTTTGTATGTCACTTGATCACCGTGTGCTTGACGGCCTGGTATGCGGACGCTTCCTGCAGCGCGTGAAGGAAATTCTGGAGAACACATCTAAAGAAAATACATCTATTTATTAATAAGTAAAATGACCGCTGCCCTGCTTTGGGACAGCGGTTTCTTATTGTTCATTGCTTGTTTCTTCTTTGTATACTAAAATAGATGTATGGAGAATTTAGAATTTTATTATAATTTTCTTGCGGCATTGTTTCTTAATAGAAACGGGTCCGCTGCCGCATGAGGGGAGGGAACGCTGTCAGCAACAAGGACAGCCTAATTATGTCATTAAAGAAAATGATTAAAGAAAAATTCCCGCAGCAGACTAATGAGTACTGGGAGCAAAGTGCAGAAAAAGCTCTTAAAGGGAAATCCTTAGAAACATTATCACGAAATACATATGAAAACATAAAATTGAAACCGCTTTATTCCAGAGAAGACCTGAACGAAAACCCTTTAACTCAGTATCCTGGCGCAGAAGACTTCAGAAGGGGTTCATATGCTTCCGGATACCTGGGAGAAGAATGGAGGGTTGCACAGAAAGTTAGTGCCTCAGCTTCTGAAGAGCTGGCAGAAAAACTCCTTGCTGCTGTTGCGAAGGGGCAGACAGCGCTAGCTTTCCAGCCAGAACAGTTAACAAACCCAGAGAAGATCAGCATCGCTGTAGGAGAACTTTATAAAAAATATCCTTTCAGTGTGGATGCCGGCCAAAGTCACCGTCAATTAATAGAAGAACTTTCGAGATTAAATGAAAGCGAAAAAATCACAGGATATATTGCTGCAGACCCGCTTGCGTTTGCTGCTGCAGACAAAATGAACGATCGCTCAATCGATGAGCTATATGAAAATTTGAATGAAACGGCCAATGCGGCAGCTGAACATATGCCAAGCCTCAAAACCATCATGGTAAATACGGCTGTTTATCATAATGGAGGCGCGAATGCCGTCCAGGAACTTGCTTTTGCACTGGCAGCAGGAGTAAACCACCTGCAGTATTTTCTTGGAAAAGGCAAAAAAATTGAAGAAATTCTATCCAAAATGCTATTCAAATTTTCTGTTGGCTCAAACTTTTTTATGGAGATTGCCAAGCTTCGTGCGGCAAAGGTTATATGGGGCAAAGTTGCAGAAGCATATGGAGCTGAGAGAGAAAGTAAAAAAATGGTCATTTCAGCAGAAACGTCCTCATTTACTAAGTCTGCTTATGATTCTTATGTTAATGTGCTGAGAGCAGGGAATGAAGCATTTGCAGCAGTATTGGGAGGAGTCCAATACCTGCATGTCAGTCCGTATAATGAACCGGAAGGAGCACCCTCTCCTCTTTCAGACAGAATTGCCCGAAACACCCAGCTCATTCTAATGGAAGAGGCGCATCTGCTGAAGGTCTCTGACCCGGCGGGCGGCTCCTGGTATGTGGAGCATCTGACGAATGAACTGATTGATAAAGCCTGGGAACTTTTCCTTGAGATAGAAGAGCTTGGAGGAATGGCTGAAGCCCTACAGACAGGGTGGGTTCAAAATCAGATTTCCCAAGTTCATGAGAAGAAGAGGAAAGATGTTCATACAAGAAAACAAAGTATCATTGGAACAAATATTTATGCTAACCCTGATGAAAAGCCGCTTCAAATAGTGGCCGAAACCATAGAAAACAGCAAGGGTGATATCAAGCCAATTCCGCAGGTTCGGCTTTCAGAGTCCTTCGAAAGTTTGCGGAATTTATCGGAAAGATTAAAGGAAAAGGGAATAAATCCTCAAGCAGGGCTAATCTGTCTGGGAGAATTGAAGAATCATAAGGCCCGTGCTGATTTTATTGCAGGCTTCCTGGCACCCGGAGGGGTTGAGGCAGTCAGAAGCGGCTCTGTAGAGAACCTTGAAGATGCTAAAGCATTTATCCAAGAAACAAACTGCAGGCATTATTTTATTTGCGGTTCAAACGACCAATATGACAGCATGGCTGTTCCTTTAGTTAAACAACTGAAAGAAGCTTTCCCGTCAGCTGCAATCTATTTAGCCGGCCTTCTTGAAGAGAGGAAAAGGGACGAATTTAAAGGTGCTGGAATCAGCGGATACATTCACGTGAAAAGCGATTGCTATGAAACTCTCTTGACTATTCTGAACGAGATGGAGGTGGCAAACAGTGGCCAATAAACCGGATTTTAAAAGCCTGGATATTCATAAAGTAAAACAATCATCAAAGGATGACTGGAAAAGAAAAGCGGAGGAAGAAATCAATTCATCCATCGATCATCTTCTCTTTGAAACTAACGAGAGAATAAAAATAAAGCCGCTATACACAAATGAAGACCTAAAAGATATGGAGCACTTAAACGATAAGCCGGGGCTTCCTCCATATACAAGGGGACCTTATTCAACCATGTATGTGAACAGGCCCTGGACTGTCCGTCAATATGCCGGATTTTCTACTGCAGAGGAAAGCAATGCATTCTACCGCCGCAATCTTGCCATGGGGCAAAAGGGTTTATCAGTCGCTTTTGATCTTGCCACCCATAGAGGCTATGATTCTGATCATCCAAGAGTCGAAGGGGATGTAGGGAAAGCTGGCGTGGCCATTGATTCCATCCTGGACATGAAGACACTGTTTGATGGGATCCCTTTAGATCAAATGTCTGTATCGATGACGATGAATGGCGCAGTTTTGCCTGTTATGGCTTTCTATATCGTCACGGCGGAAGAGCAGGGAGTAAGCCAGGAGAAGCTTTCGGGAACGATCCAGAATGATATTTTAAAAGAATATATGGTGCGCAACACCTATATCTACCCGCCGGAAATGTCTATGAAGATCATTGCCGACATATTTGAATATACATCAAAATACATGCCGAAATTCAATAGCATCAGCATCTCAGGCTATCATATGCAGGAAGCGGGTGCACCAGCAGATATTGAGCTTGCCTATACGCTCGCAGATGGACTTGAATATGTAAGAACCGGACTTAAAGCCGGAATCGATATTGATTCCTTTGCACCGAGACTTTCGTTTTTCTGGGCTATCGGCATGAACTATTTTATGGAAGTGGCAAAAATGAGGGCAGCCCGCTACATTTGGGCAAAAATGATGAAGACCTTCGAACCCGGTAATCCGAAATCAATGGCGCTTAGAACGCATTCTCAAACCTCAGGCTGGAGCTTGACCGAGCAGGACCCATTCAATAATGTAACAAGGACTCTTATTGAAGCGCATGCAGCAGCGATGGGGCATACTCAATCTCTTCATACGAATGCATTGGACGAAGCCATTGCATTGCCGACGGATTTTTCAGCCCGTATAGCGAGAAATACACAGCTGTACCTTCAGGAGGAAACAGGTATCACCAATGTAATTGATCCATGGGGCGGTTCTTATTATGTAGAAGCATTAACAGATCAGTTAATTAAGAGAGCCTGGGAGCATATTGAGGAAATCGAGAATCTTGGCGGAATGGCCAGGGCAATTGAGACAGGATTGCCAAAAATGAGAATCGAAGAAGCTGCCGCCAGAAGGCAGGCACAAATCGATTCCGGAAAAGAAACCATTATTGGTGTGAATAAATACCGGCTTGAAAAAGAAGAGCCGATTGACATTCTGGACATCGACAATACAGCTGTACGATTAAAGCAAATCGAAAAGCTGGAGCGGCTGAAGGCCTCCCGCGATAATGAGAAAGTTGCTGAGGCCCTGGAGGCTATTACAAAAGCTGCTGAATCAGGGGAAGGCAACCTTCTTGAGCTTGCAGTAAATGCAGCGAGGGTTAGAGCTACTCTTGGCGAAATTTCCGAAGCAATTGAAAAAGTGGCCAGCCGCCATAAAGCGATTATTCGTTCAATCAGCGGCGTTTACAGTTCTGCTTTTTCCAATGAAGAAGAAATTGCAGAAGTAAAGCAGATGACAGATGAATTCCTCGAAAACGAAGGAAGAAGACCGCGGATTCTAATTGCCAAGATGGGACAGGATGGCCATGACAGGGGAGCAAAAGTCATTTCAACAGCCTTTGCCGATCTTGGTTTCGATGTTGATATCGGCCCTCTATTCCAGACTCCGGAAGAAACAGCTCTTCAGGCGGTCGAAAATGACGTTCATGTCATTGGCATCAGTTCACTTGCTGCAGGCCATAAAACTCTTCTGCCGCAGCTTGCTGCTGAACTGAAGAAACTGGATAGGGAAGATATTATTGTTGTCATCGGCGGGGTTATTCCGGCACAGGATTATCAATACTTATATGAGCATGGTGCTTCTGCCATTTTTGGCCCGGGCACCGTCATTCCAGTGGCTGCCCAAAAGGTCATCAGAGAGATATACAGCCGTCTCGGGTATGAGGAAGTGACCCAGTAAATGGCAGAGGATAAAAAACCGGAATGGTTTGATGAAGAAAAGGCAGAAAATTTTACAAGCACCGTGCGCAGTGGTGTGGATTCAGGTGAGCAGAAGCAGAAATTCGAGAAAATAGGCAGGTTTCAAAAAAAATCTGCCTCCCTGCCTGATCTTGACGTTCTTGAAGAAGGAATCATGAGTGGCAGCAGACCTGTTCTTGCACGAGCGATCACTCTGATTGAAAGTAACGCAGAGCATCATTTTCACCATGCACAGGAACTCCTGCACAGGCTTCTGCCTCATTCAGGGCGATCGCTCAGGATTGGGATAACCGGAGTGCCGGGGGCAGGAAAGAGCACGTTCATTGAATCTTTTGGGACATACCTATGTAATGCGGGTTTAAAAACAGCTGTGCTGGCCGTTGATCCAAGCTCAAGCTTGAGCGGCGGCAGCATCCTTGGCGATAAAACAAGAATGGAGCAGCTATCAAGAAACCCGCGTGCTTTCATAAGACCTTCTCCTTCAGCAGGGAAACTGGGAGGTGTCCACAGAAAAACAAGAGAGACCATGCTTCTGTGTGAAGCAGCAGGCTTTGATGTTATTCTCGTTGAAACCGTCGGTGTGGGACAAAGTGAAGTCATTGTCAGGGAAATGGTGGACTTCTTTATGCTTTTAACACTGACTGGGGCAGGGGATGAACTGCAGGGAATGAAAAAAGGCATTATGGAACTGGCTGATGCGGTAATTGTCAATAAAGCCGATGGAAGCAATAAGAAATTGGCCGAAAAAACAAAAGCAGAGTATAACCGTATCCTTCACTTTCTTCAGCCAGCTACTAAAGGATGGCAAACGAAAGCTTATACCTGCTCTTCTGTCTTTAATGAAGGCATTTCTGAGATCTGGAATGTGATCAAAACGTTTGAAAATACGGCAAAGACATCAGGAGTTTTTGAAGAAAGAAGAAGGCTCCAGACAAAACAATGGATACACTCCATGATTCTGGATCAGCTTCAGTTCAGCTTTTTTTATCATCCTGACATAAAACCGCTTCTTCCAAAAATCGAAAACGAGGTCATAGCAGGGAACAGGACGGTTACATCTGCAGTTGAAGAATTGTTTAATGTTTATACAAAAAGATAGAGCTTTCTGTTTCGGGCAGGCTTTTCCTGAAGGCAAAAAAATGGCCAGTGCCTTGCGGGCACTGGCGAATCTAGGGAGTTTAGGGGTATGGATCTAGCTGTAGTTTTATCTTTCCCCGATAATCCAAAAGCTAAACTTTTTTATTCAAAAAATTGACTTGATTGTAAAATTTACTGATGTATTGGTATTATGTATATAGTCAAGAGAATTTTTAAATGAGGAGCGATGACTTTGAATATGGATTTTAATTTATTTATGAATGATGTTGTCAGGCAGGCGCGTCAGGAAATAACACATGCCGGCTTTACTGAATTAACAACACCTCAAGAAGTGGATGAGTCCCTTAATAAGAAAGGAACTACACTTGTAATGGTGAACTCTGTCTGCGGATGTGCAGGCGGAATTGCCCGTCCTGCGGCCATGCATTCCCTGCATTATGATAAGCGCCCTGACCATTTGGTTACGGTATTTGCCGGACAGGATAAAGAAGCAACCGAAAAAGCAAGATCTTACTTCACAGGTTATCCGCCATCATCACCATCTTTTGCACTTCTAAAAGATGGGGAGCTATGCACGATGATCGAGCGCCACGAAATCGAAGGCCATGAGCCTATGGCAGTAGTCCAGAAACTGCAGGATGCCTTTGAGAAATATTGCGAAGAAGTTTAAATAGCGAAAAGGTCCCGAATAACGGGGCTTTTTTTTTGTGTAAATTTATCTGAATAATTAAACTTCTAATAAATAATTAAAAACCTTATTGCATAAATATAAAAATCTGTTAAAATTCATTTTAGTGAATATTTATTAATAGTTATGCAGAAATTATTCATATTTTTATAGGGGGAAACTAAAATGAAAAAAGTGATCATGATTGCTTTAAGCATGCTCATAGTTGGTTTATTAGCTGCATGCGGGACTAGTGAAGAAGCTGGTAAAAGCGGCTCTGGGGAAAGCTCGGATAAAAAGGTTTTAACAATGGGTACGTCAGCGGATTATCCGCCATTTGAATATGTAGATTCAGCAAAAGGGGAAGAAATCATCGGCTTTGATGTGGATTTGGCCAAAGCGATTGCTGAAAAATTGGGCTATGAAATCCAAGTGAAGGATATGGACTTTAACGGACTGATCCCTGCACTGGAAACAAGCCAGGTTGATTTTGTTTTAGCGGGTATGACACCTACTGAAGAACGTAAAGAAAACGTTGATTTCAGCGATGTATATTATACAGCGAGCCACATGATTGTTTCTAAAAAAGGCAGTGGAATTGAATCATTGGAAGATTTAGATGGAAAAACAATAGGTGTGCAGCTTGCTTCCATTCAGGCAGATAAGGCAGAAGAAATTGCAGAAACAGTTGATATGACTGTGGAAAACCGCAACCGCATCCCTGAGTTAATTCAGGAAATCATGGCAGGCCGATTTGATGCAGCTATGATTGAAGACACGGTTGCAAAAGGTTATTTTGAAAAAAATAAAGACCTTGCCGGGTTCACAATTGAAGAAGATGAAACAGAGGCAGGTTCTGCCATTGCTTTTCCTAAAGGCAGTGAATTAACTGAAGAATTCAATGCAGAGCTTTTGAAGATGAAAGAAAACGGTGAATTGGAAGAATTGATTGTAAAATGGTTTGATAACAAATAATTCGCTGGGAATTGGCGTCCAAGGCATATTTTCCTTTGGACGCTTTATTCTTCCAGGAAAATAAATTACTTACAGAAAGGATGGAAAGATAGTGAATCTGGATTTTCAGCAGTTCATTCCCTCCCTTCCATATATACTTAAAGGCATTGGCGTTACGCTGCAAATTGTGTCTATGGCAGGCATACTGGGTTTTGTATTAGGTATTATTCTATCATTCTTTAAAATTAGCAAATTTAAATTTCTTGGCTGGATTGCAGATGCCTACACATCCGTTTTTAGAGGAACACCTCTTGTTCTTCAGCTGATGCTCATCTATTATGGGTCACCACAGCTGATCGGGTATAAAATAGACCCTTCCACAGCTGCCATCCTTTCTTTTGGGCTTAATTCAGCAGCCTATATTTCGGAGATTATCAGGGCGGGAATTCTGGCGGTGGATAAAGGGCAAAGTGAAGCGGCAATGGCACTGGGCGTTCCATACAGGCCGGCCATGATGGATATCATACTTCCGCAGGCAATGAAAAATATTCTGCCTGCATTAATGAACGAGTTTATTACTCTTACAAAAGAGTCTGCGATCGTAACAGTCATTGGAGTAACAGACGTGATGCGCAGGGCTTACATCGTGGGAGGCGAAAAGTTTTCCTACTTCGAACCGATACTGATTGCCGGGCTGATTTATTACATGATGGTTATGGTCCTGACTGTGCTTGGAAAAGGAATTGAAAGGAGAATGAGACGCAGTGATTAAAGTGGAAAATTTGCATAAGCATTTCGGTAAACTTGAAGTTCTTAAAGGAATTTCAACCAATATTCAAGATGGCGAAGTAGTGGCTGTAATAGGTCCTTCCGGTTCCGGGAAGTCAACGTTCCTCCGCTGCATAAATCTTCTGGAAATGCCAACAGACGGCAGGATCATGATTAATGGGCAGGACATTACGGATAAAAGCACGAACATAATGAAAGTGCGCCAGAATGTAGGGATGGTGTTTCAGCATTTTCATTTATTTCCCCATAAAACTGCCCTGCAAAACCTGACCTATGCACCGATGAAGGTAAAGGGATTATCAAAATCGGAAGCTGAGAAAACAGGGCTCGAGCTTTTGGAGAAGGTAGGATTATCCGCTAAAGCACACGAATACCCCAATCGTTTATCAGGAGGGCAGAAACAAAGGGTTGCAATTGCAAGAGCTCTTGCCATGCAGCCTGAAGTTATGCTTTTTGATGAGCCAACATCTGCTCTTGACCCGGAAATGGTGAAAGAAGTGCTGGACGTTATGAAGAATTTAGCACATACTGGTATGACAATGGCGATTGTTACCCATGAAATGGGCTTCGCCCGTGAAGTGGCAGACAGGGTACTGTTCCTGGATGGCGGCGTGCTTGTAGAGGATTCTTCGCCTGAAGAATTTTTTTCTAATCCTAAGAGTGAACGTGCAAGGGATTTCTTGCAAAAAATGCTATAATCGATATATGCTATGGGAGAAGATGGTCAACATGATCATCTTCTCTTTCGCATTTAAATACCTGACAGCCTTCTTAAAATTAGATTGGGCAATTGAATATAGGAGTTAGAATAAATGAAGTACAGAATTGGCTACCGGACAATCAAGACTGCAGTGGGGACTTCCATCAGCATCATGATTGCACAGATGCTGCAGCTTGATAATTTTGTTTCTGCAGGCATCCTGACTATATTATGCATAAAAGTCACAAAGAAAAAATCACTTCGGGCTTCATGGGACCGATTTTTTGCGTGTCTGCTGGCAATGGCGTTTTCATCCTTGTTTTTTGAGGGCATTGCTTACCATCCGCTTGTAATCGGGCTGCTGCTGCTGTTTTTTATTCCGACAGCTGTCATGGCAAAGGCAAGTGATGGAATTGTCACAAGCTCAGTTATAATTTTGCATATTTATTCTGCAGGAGAGGTTTCAAAGGACCTCTTGCTGAATGAATTGGGCATCATTATTGTCGGAATCGGTGTTGCACTAATCGCGAACCTTTACATGCCGAGTCTGGAATCGAAGCTTAAGGAATATAGACTGGAAATAGAGGAAAACTTTAAAGTCATCTTTGACGAAATCGTGAGGTATTTGCGTACCCATGAAAGCAACTGGGACGGCAGAGAAATTACCGAAACAATGGAATTGATCGATGAGGCAAAAGCACTGGCATTCAGGGATGTTGAAAACCACTTTCGAAGAGATGAAAATTTATATTATCATTATTTCAAAATGAGGGAAAAACAATTTGAAATTATTGAGAGGGTTCTCCCCAGTGTTACATCCATTGCACTTCCTGTTGAACAGGGAGAGATGATCGCTGATTTTATTGAAGAATTATCGGAACATATCCACCCGGGAAATACGGCCCTGCTATTCCTGGAGAAATTGTACCGTATGAAGGTTTCTTTTGAAAATATGGAGCTCCCCAAAACAAGGGAGGAATTTGAAGCACGTGCTGCCCTGCTTCACTTTGTAAAAGAAATGGAACAGTATTTAATTATTAAGAGCTCTTTTAAGGGGTTAAAGGATAAGGAAATGAATCAAAGCGGGACTGGAGAAGCAAACTAAGGAAAAGGAATTGGAGCGTGAATTGTCATGCTGAAGTTTGCTGCAGCGGCCATCCTGTTTTTTTCACTCTCCCCAATCTGGCCATTGGGACTTAATCCGCTGCCTGGAGATCCATTTCTGATTGTCAATAAACGCACAAATGAAGTTGCGTTTATACAGAATCACAAAGTGCAGAATGTCATCACAGCTGCAACCGGGAAAACGGATGACCTTACACCGGAAGGGCTGTTCACTGTGACTGTAAAGGCAGCTGATCCTTACTACAGAAAAAAGGACATAAAAGGCGGTGACCCCCGGAATCCGCTCGGCACAAGGTGGATTGGATTTGACGCAGAAAATACTGATGGCAGAATCTACGGCATTCACGGGACGAACGATCCTTCGTCCATCGGCAGATATGTCTCCAATGGATGTATCAGATTGCAGAATGAGGCAGTAGAGTCGTTATATGAATCCGTGCCACTTGGAACAAAAATCTTAGTAGTCACCTCAGCAAAGAGCTTTGACGAACTTGGAAGAGATTACGGTGCCATAAAAAAAGATAATTAAAAGAATGTACAGCTGCATCTGAATGGATGCAGTTTTTTTTGTGAGCTTAATGAACGCCAGCTTCGGACTCTCCAGTTCATATTTATGTCTAGAAAAAAGCTGCGCGGGATTGCCATCCCGCGCAGCTGAGTAATGAATGTTCCATGTTATAAAAACATCGCCATACCCATAATGAGGGTAGATGCGAGCATTGCAAATATCATTAGATAAACAATGACTTTAGCCAGTTTCTTATTTGACATTCTATGCCTCCTCGTCCCAATTCTTACTCTTATTTTACTAATAATCATCAAATTGAACAACCGCTCAATTTTTTAAAAGGATTTTCGACATTTATAACGAATATTTAAATAATAGATTTAAAATATGCCCACATTCTGCGGGAAAGTGATATATTTCGACATCCAAGAGGAGGGAAACAGATGATTAAGAAGGTGGACCATATTGGAATTGCTGTCAGGTCTATTGATGAAGCGCTTCCATTTTATACTGAAACGCTAAAGCTTGAATTTCTCGGAATAGAGGAAGTGGACAGCCAGGGAGTAAAGGTGGCGTTTATAAAAGCGGGGGAAACGAAACTCGAGCTGCTGGAGCCGACAAGTGAAGAAAGTCCAATTGCCAAGTTTATAGAAAAGCGGGGAGAAGGGCTGCATCATGTAGCACTGGGAGTTGACAGCATACAAGAACGCATAAACGAAATGAAGGAACAGGGTATCAGGATGCTGCAGGATGAACCTAAGATTGGTGCGGGCGGTGCCCATGTAGCCTTTATGCATCCGAAATCGACAGGCGGTATTTTATATGAATTCTGTGAAAAGAAAGGATTGAAATAAGGCATGGCAGACATCTATGAGAAAATAAATGAGTTATACGACAGGCGCAGGGAAGTAGAACTGGGCGGAGGGGATGAGCGTATACAAAAACAGCATGAAAAAGGAAAACTGACTGCCCGGGAACGAATCGATTTATTAGTAGATCCAGGAACTTTCGTTGAGCTGAATCCATTTATTGAGCACCGCAGCACGGATTTTGGACTGGAAAACCAAAAAGGGCCTGGAGATGGTGTTGTAACTGGCTATGGGAAGGTCAACGGACGTCCTATCTTCTTATTTTCACAGGACTTTACCGTTTTTGGTGGCGCTCTTGGGGAAATGCATGCAAAAAAAATTGCCAATGTAATGGATTTAGCAGCTGAAAATGGAGCCCCATTTGTAGGCTTGAATGATTCCGGCGGCGCCAGAATTCAGGAAGGTGTTGTTTCCCTTGATGGATACGGCCATATTTTCTACCGGAATTCCATTTATTCAGGAGTGATTCCGCAGATTTCAGTCATCATGGGGCCTTGTGCCGGTGGTGCAGTATATTCTCCGGCGATTACGGATTTTGTCTTTATGGTGGAAAAGACGAGCCAGATGTTCATAACCGGACCAAAAGTAATTGAAACGGTGACTGGGGAGAAAATTTCTCCTGAGGATCTGGGCGGTGCGCGTGTGCACAATACGATCAGCGGAAACGCGCACTTTAGAGGAGAGTCCGAAGAGGAAGTGATTGGGCAGGTGCGGAGTCTGTTAAGCTACCTTCCGCAGAATAACGAAGAAAAACCGCCTATGTCCGAATGGGATGAAGAAGATGATTACCGTCCGGATTTGACAGACGTTATTCCCTTTGATGCCCTTCGTCCATATGACGTCCGAAAAGTCATTGAACAGGTAGTGGATAACGATACTTTTATGGAGGTACAGCGCGACTTCGCTAAAAATATTGTAGTCGGCCTTGCCCGGATCAAGGGTGAAACGGTGGGACTTGTCTGCAATCAGCCTAAGGTCATGGCAGGAGGCCTTGATATAGATTCTTCTGATAAGGCTTCAAGATTTATCCGGTTCTGTGATTCCTTTAATATTCCTCTTATAACATTTGAGGACGTTACAGGCTTTTTCCCTGGTGTTAAACAGGAGCATGGCGGAATTATACGGCACGGAGCAAAGATTCTCTATGCATACTCAGAAGCAACGGTGCCGAAGCTTACTGTTATTCTAAGAAAAGCATTCGGAGGAGCTTACGTTGCCCTAAACAGTAAATCTATTGGTGCAGATCTTGTTTTTGCATGGCCGAATGCGGAAGTAGCCGTAATGGGTCCTCAAGGTGCAGCCAACATTATTTTTGCAAGGGAAATCCAGAACAGTGATGATCCCGAGGCCACAAGGGCACAAAAAATCGAAGAGTACAGAGAAAAGTTCGCCAATCCATATGTGGCGGCAAGCCGGGGCATGGTGGATGATGTCATCGATCCGCGCGAAACCAGAATCAAGCTCATTCAAGCGCTTGAAATGCTTCGCAATAAAAAAGAAAGCAGGCCTCATAAAAAGCATGGAAATATCCCGCTATAATGGATTCCTGATTTGCTGTGCCAAAATTTTGGAGTTATACTTGCTTAGTAAGCTTAAATTTGGAGGTTTGTACATAAATGATTAATGAGGAACGCTTATTAAACGAATTTCTGGAACTGGTGCAAATTGATTCTGAAACAAAGTTTGAAGCTCAAATTGCTAAAGTTTTGAAGAAAAAATTCAGGGATCTTGGGGTTGAGGTGTACGAAGACGATACAACTGCACAGACCGGACACGGTGCAGGCAACCTCATCTGCACTCTTCAGGGAACGAAAGAAGGAATTGATACCATTTATTTCACTTCACACATGGATACGGTTGTTCCTGGAAAAGGAATTAAACCTTCCATCAAGGACGGCTATGTTGTAACAGATGGAACAACGATCCTGGGTGCAGACGACAAGGCAGGACTTGCTGTTATGCTCGAAATTGTTAAAGTCCTGAAAGAGCAGAATATTGCTCATGGAACTATTCAGTTCATTATCACAGTTGGTGAAGAATCCGGACTGGTTGGAGCTAAGGTTCTTGATCCTTCACTTGTTAAAGCAAAGTTCGGCTATGCATTGGACAGTGACGGCAAAGTCGGAAATATAATCGTTGCCGCTCCAACCCAGGCTAAAGTGAAAGCTGCTATTCTGGGAAAAACAGCTCATGCAGGTGTTGCTCCTGAGAAGGGCATTTCTGCCATCACGATGGCATCAAAAGCGATCTCAAGAATGCCGCTGGGCCGCATTGATGAAGAGACAACGGCTAATATCGGGCGTTTTGAAGGCGGTCAGCAGACGAATATCGTATGTGACCATGTTGATGTATTAGCAGAAGCACGTTCATTAATTCCTGAAAAAATGGAACAGCAGGTAGCTAAAATGAAGGAAGCATTTGAAAGTGCTGCCGAAGAAATGGGCGGCAAAGCTGAAGTGGATGTTCAGGTTATGTATCCTGGCTTTAAATTTGGCGAAGGTGATCATGTCGTTGAAGTAGCACGCAGAGCGGCTGCAAAAATCGGCCGCAGCTCTGAGCTTCTTCACAGTGGCGGCGGAAGCGATGCAAACGTGATCGCCGGCTTCGGCATTCCAACAGTCAATCTTGCTGTCGGCTATGAAGAAATTCATACAACCAATGAGCGCATGCCTATTGAAGAATTAAATAAACTGGCTGAAATGGTCATTGCCATTATTGAAGAAGTATCAGCTTAAACAGCAAGAGAGAGAACCAATGCGGTTCTCTTTTTTTACTGCAGCAATCTATTATTTCCTCACTAGTTAGAAAATAATGGCTATGGTATATTAGTTCTATACATAAGAGTTTCCGAGGAGGAAATAGGATGATTGAAAATAATAAAGCTGTTGTTTTCAGGGCAGGAAATGAGGAATATGCTACACCGGTTCCTTTTGTTATATCCATTGAGAAAATGGACGGCATTACACCGATACCTCATTTGCCCAGCTATGTAAGAGGAATTGTTAAAGTCAGGGGAGAGCTTATTCCAGTTGTTGATTTTGAAGAAATTCTATACAGCCGGACACTGGCCGATAGTGAGTCTGCAAGAATGATCGTTCTGAAGACAGACGAGCTATCATTCGCCGTTCTTGTAAATGAAGCCAAGGAAATTCTCGATATTCCAGAAGACTGCCTGAAACAGCCAGGTCTGATTGCCTATCAAAAAACCAATTATTTCACAGGTGTGGCTAATATCGATAATAGGCTGATTACTATAATCGATCCTTTGAAGCTGGTGGAATCACTGGAGGGAATAAGAGAAATAAAAGAGTATATGAAAACACAGCATACAACTGCATAACGGACGAATTATAAAACAGGGGATCTAAGATTCCCTGTTTTCGCGTTTTCAAAAAGTCTCTATTTAATAGAAAAGAAAAATATCTGCTAAAATAGAACTGAATTATATTTATAGGGAAGTGCCGGCATGAAACAAATGTATCCGAAAAATGGGAGAGTTATCCTCCATGTTGATATGAATAGTTTTTATGCTTCGGTTGAGATGGCTTATGATCCTTCATTAAAGGGTAAGCCTTTAGCAATCGCAGGCAATCCGGAGGAGAGACGCGGAATTATTGTAACTTGCAGCTATGAGGCAAGGAAATTCGGGGTAAAAACCACCATGCCTCTATGGGAGGCTAAAAAGCTCTGTCCCCAGCTGATTATCAGGAAGCCTAATTTTGAGAGGTATCGTGCAGCTTCTATGGGAATGTTTGATATATTGCGCGAGTACTCCTCCCTTGTTGAACCCGTATCCATTGATGAAGGATATGTGGATATAACAGACAGCTATGAGTTTGGGAGCCCGATAGAGATTGCCGGGACGATACAAAAGCAGGTTTTTCAGCAGCTCGATTTGCCCTGCAGCATAGGTGTTGCCCCTAATAAATTTTTAGCCAAGATGGCTTCCGATATGAAAAAGCCAATGGGGATTACAGTACTCAGAAAAAGAGATGTACCGCATATCCTGTGGCCGATGGAAGTGGAAGAAATGCACGGAGTCGGCACAAAAACCGGAGAAAAACTGAGAAATCTCAATATCACCACAATTGGCGAGTTGGCAAAAGCCGATGAAATTATTTTAAAAGCAGCATTGGGTATTAATGGACCGAGGCTAAAACAAAAGGCCAACGGGCAGGATTTTAGAAAAGTCGATCCCGACTCGGCATCTGAATTTAAAAGTGTGGGGAATTCGACCACACTGCCAAGGGATGTTTCCAATCAAAGAGAGCTTCTCCAGGTATTTGAAAAGCTGGCTGCACAGGTTTCTTCCAGATTGAAAAGGAAAAAGGTTATGGCGGTGTCTCTCGGGATTACTATCCGGTATAAGGACCGAAAAACCATTACAAGAAGCCGAAAATTGAAGAATCCGATTCAGCATAATGATGAAATTTACCAAATAGCAAAAGAGCTTTTTATAAAACATTGGAACGGAAATGCAGTACGGCTTCTGGGCATTACAGGAACAGACCTTGTCGAACCCGAACAGGCGGTTAAACAGCTGGATCTGTTCAGTTTTGAAAAAGATGCCAAAAAGGAGCCGTTATTTCAGACAATGGATCTTTTGCGCAAGAAATACGGCACTAAAATAATCGACAATGCGGGTGCACTTTCGGACATGAAATTGACCAGCCCCAAAATCGGCACTGACACCAGCTTTAATAAAGACTTTTTGCATGGCAGGCCAGGAAGCGGCGATAAAAAAGAAAAAGATGATCATTCATGAGTTTTTAAGGCGGCTATAAGCAAAACTAAGACAGGAAAGTTGAATCAGAATAGGAATCTTGCTAAAGTAGAGTGGATTATTTTATAGGATTTTGTATGCTTAACACATAAAGGCTGGAAGGGAAGTAATAAAAGATGACGAATTCACAGTTTGGTGTTATCGGCTTAGCCGTCATGGGCAAAAATCTTGCCATGAATATTGAAAGCAGAGGGTACTCAGTATCAGTTTTTAACCGGTCACGTGAAAAAACGGATGAGATGCTTAAGGAAGTGGAAGGACGAAACTTTAAAGGTACATATACAATTGAAGAGTTTGTTGACTCTCTGGAAAAACCCCGCAAAATCATGCTTATGGTGAAAGCAGGCGGTCCGACAGATGCGACAATTGAGCAGCTAAAGCCTCTGCTGGATAAAGGTGATATTCTTATTGATGGAGGAAATACCTTCTTTGTGGATACGCAGCGCCGCAATAAGGAATTAAGCGAGCTGGGCATCCATTTCATCGGTACCGGTGTTTCCGGCGGTGAAGAAGGCGCTCTAAAGGGTCCTTCCATTATGCCTGGCGGCCAAAAAGAAGCCTACGAGCTGGTTGCCCCTATTTTTCAAGATATCGCGGCAAAGGTTAATGGCGAAGCATGCACAACATACATCGGTCCGGATGGAGCAGGCCATTATGTGAAAATGGTCCACAACGGCATTGAATACGGTGATATGCAGCTGATTTCCGAATCTTATTTTCTGTTGAAAAATATTCTTGGGTTGACTGCTGAAGAGCTTCATGAAGTATTTGCCGATTGGAATAAAGGAGAGCTTGACAGCTATCTGATTGAAATCACGGCTGATATCTTCACTAAAAAAGATGAGGAAACCGGAAAGCCGCTGGTAGATGTCATCCTTGACACAGCAGGCCAAAAGGGAACCGGCAAATGGACAAGCCAAAGTGCCCTTGACCTCGGTGTACCGCTGCCAATCATTACTGAATCTGTTTTTGCCCGATTCATCTCAGCCATGAAAGAGGAACGTGTGAATGCAAGCAAAGTTCTTCGCGGGCCGGCTGGACAGGACTTCACGGGTGATAAAAATGCCTTTATTGAGAGTGTCCGCAAAGCCCTTTACATGAGTAAAATCTGCTCATATGCACAAGGCTTTGCTCAAATGAGAGCAGCTTCCGAAGAATATGGATGGGATTTGAAATATGGTGATATTGCAATGATTTTCCGCGGCGGCTGCATTATCCGTGCCCAATTCCTGCAGAAAATCAAGGAAGCATATGACCGTGAGCCGGGCTTGAAGAATCTCCTTCTTGATCCGTATTTCAAGGAAATCGTGGAAAGCTATCAGGATGCTGCACGTGAAATTATCAGCGTAGCTGTAAAGAACGGCATTCCTGTACCATGCTTTGCTGCTGCTTTGTCCTATTATGACAGCTACCGAACAGAAACATTGCCTGCAAACCTTCTTCAGGCACAGCGTGACTACTTCGGTGCACACACCTATCAGCGTACAGACAAAGAAGGCATTTTTCATACAAACTGGATGGAATAATAAAAAAACAGCGTCCGAGCGGCGCTGTTTTTTGTTTTTCAAAAAAATAAGCCCCCTTAGAGAGCAGGGGGGCTCAGAATTATTAACACTGTTCAACATCAAGGTCAGTTACAGGCCACCAGAAGAAACCGTCTTTTTCCAGCAGCCGTTCTGCTTCTTTTGGACCCATTGAACCGGATTCGTAGTTAGGGAATCCTATTTCTCTTGTGTTTTCCCAAACGTCGGAAATTTTGTCGACAAAGCTCCAGGAAAGGGCCACTTCATCCCAGTGTGTAAAGTTTGTTGCGTCACCGCGCATGCAATCATATAAAAGCCTTTCATAAGCTTCAGGTGTATTCATGTCATCGATGCCTTTGTTGGCAAAGTTTAATTTTACAGGTGTGGCTTCAATGTTTTGACCTGATTTTTGGGCATTTAAATAAAGGGTAATGCCTTCCTCAGGCTGAATATGGATCACCAGCAGGTTAGGATTTAGCGTTTGCTCAGTCTGATAATATAAGTTCATCGGAATGTCCTTGAACTGGATAACAATTTTCGTTGATTTAGCAGCCATCCTTTTTCCTGTGCGAATATAGATAGGCACACCTGCCCAGCGGAAATTATCAATCATCAGCTTACCTGCTACATACGTTTCGGTGTTTGATTGTTCATCCACCATCGGCTCTTGATTGTAAGCAGGTACTTCCTGTCCATTTAAATGTCCTTTTCCATACTGGCCGCGGACAAAGTAATCTCTTACCTGATCGCCTTCAATTGGACGCATGGCTCTTAAAACTTTTACTTTTTCAGATCTGATTTCATCTGTGGTCAAGCGGATTGGCGGTTCCATTGCCAATAAGGCAACCATTTGCAGCATATGGTTTTGAACCATATCGCGAAGTGCGCCGCTTTTTTCATAGTAACGGCCGCGTTCTTCAACACCCAGTACTTCGCTTGATGTAACCTGGATATTTGAAATGTAGCGATTGTTCCATAATGGTTCAAAAATGGCATTGGCAAAACGGATAACTTCAATGTTCTGCACCATCTCTTTCCCCAGGTAGTGGTCAATCCGGTAAATTTCATTTTCTGAAAAGGCTTTTCGGATTTGCTTATTAAGCTGCTTCGCTGATTCAAGATCATGCCCAAATGGCTTTTCAATGACAAGACGCTTAAACCCATCTACATCTGTCAGGCCATCTGCTTTTAAATGCTCTGCAATGGTTCCGAAAAACTCAGGTGCCATGGCAAGGTAAAAAATGCGGTTGCCTTCAAGGGAATAGTGAGCATCCAATTCTTCGGCCATGCTCTTTAATGCCAAATAGGAACTGGAATCCGTAACGTCATGCGAATGATAGTAAAAGTGAGAAATAAAATCTTCAAGTTCTCCGTTATCTTTTATAGCAGACTCAACAGAGGCTTTAACACTTGCCTGAAACTCATCATTTGATAGCGGCCTTCTGGCAACCCCTACTACGGCAAAGCGATCGGACAGCCTGCCCTTTTTGTATAAGCGATAAAGTGAGGGAAACAATTTTCTTTTTGCCAAATCTCCTGTTGCTCCAAATATCATTATTAATCCGGCCGGTTTTTCGTTTGTTTTCACGATTCTAGAACCTCTTTTCGACAAAATTTCTGTATGTAAGGCGGGACTGACTTTTGTCCGTCCTCAGCTTGAGAAGAAGCTGTTATATTGCATTGCAAAAAAACGTCTGTACAAGTATAAAATTGTATCTGTTTACAGCTGTTTTCGCAAATATTAAGTTTGTCCTTTTTACCATAGTTTCTATCTAACGGCCAGGAACTATCCTTTCAAATAACACAAAAAACAATTGTTAAATGAATGAATTCCCAAGCTGCTATGGTATATTGTTTATATTCATACTGGCGAGACAAGACAGGCTTAATCACTAAATTGCCGGAAGGAGGTATTTTACATATGGACATATTTTTTCTGGGAACGGGAGCAGGAATTCCCGCTAAGCTGAGAAATGTATCCTCGATGGCTTTAAAGCTCTTGGATGAAAGAGGGAGCATATGGCTTTTTGACTGTGGCGAAGCGACCCAGCATCAAATTTTACATACAAGCATTAAACCGAGAAGAATTGAGAAAATTTTTATCACACATCTTCATGGTGACCACATTTATGGTCTGCCCGGCCTGCTTTCAAGCCGCTCTTTCCAGGGCGGTGATACAGAGGTGACCCTATATGGGCCAAGAGGTTTGAAAGAATTCATTGAAGTCTCGCTATCTGTCAGCGGCACATACCTTAAGTATCCTTTAAAGGTAGCTGAAATCACTGAGGGTATTGTGTTTGATGAAGAAGATTTTAAGGTGGAAGCCCGCATGCTCGAGCATGGAATATCCTCATACGGCTACCGGATTACAGAAAAGGACCGTCCCGGAACTTTGCTTGCGGACAAACTTGCTGAAGCGGGAATCAAACCGGGCCCGATATATAAGAAAATAAAGAATGGTGAAGACATAGAGCTTGAGGATGGAAGAATTATCGAAGCAGAAAATTTCCTGGGGCCGGCTCAAAAGGGAAGAATTGTCACGGTGCTGGGTGATACCAGATTCTGCGAGGCGGCAATAGATTTAGCATCCGGTGCTGACCTTTTAATACATGAAGCAACCTTCTCCGGAGGGGAAGAGAAGCTTGCATACGATTATTTTCATTCGACAACCCTGCAGGCTGCTCAAGTTGCGCTCGAGGCGAATGCAAGGAAACTTTGCCTGAATCATATCAGTTCACGATATGAACGCCAGGATTGGGAACTGCTTATGAAAGAATCACAGACCATATTTCCCAATACGATCATTGCTGAGGACTTTAAAGAAATTCATATCCCGCTTGATAAAGGAGAGGCGAATTAATTGAAGACTTTCTATATCGTGCGCCATGCAAAGGCGGAGGGCCAGCCTTTCTCTGCCAAATTGACAGAAAGCGGAAGGCAACAGGCATTAAAATTAATTGATTTCTTTAAAGGCAAAGAAATTAATCGCATATACTCAAGCCCTTTTGTGCGGGCGATTGAAACAATCCGGCCCCTTGCACAGTTCCGAAATCTGGAGATCATTGAGGAAAGCCGATTGGGTGAAAGGGTGCTGAGCTCTATTCTTTTTGATGATTGGCAGGATAAGCTTAAGCAAAGCTTTTCCGATTTTGAACTCGTTTTTGAAGGGGGAGAATCTCATTCAGCAGGAATGAAACGGGCCTCTTCCCTGATGGATGAATTAATCGCATCCAATGAGAATCATATCGTTCTGGTCAGCCATGGGAATTTATCAACGCTGCTGCTTCGCTATTTTGATGAAAATGCAGGCTTTGAGCATCTGATGAAGATGAGCAATCCGGATGTTTTCGAAATTAAAGTAAATGGTGAAGATACCGTTTGGGAGCGGATTTGGAATGAAAAGTAATGCCTGGAAAAATTGAATTTTTCAAATTTGGCATTGACGGTTTTATGCTTGCATACTATAATCACACTTATACTTTAAAACAATATAGTAAAAAGCTATGAAGAGACTCTAGTAAGTTTTATCTCCCTGTTTATAGAGAGCCAGTGGATGGTGGAAACTGGCACAAAGATAAAATGAATTTCATCTTGGAGCTTATCTTTCCTGCATATAGCAGAAAAGACGGTAAATCCGTTATATTTTTGAGTGGAAAGTCACATGCTTTCAAAAAGGGTGGTACCGCGTGAACCTAAAATCACGTCCCTTTTGAAGAATGTGGCTTTTTTGTTTTTAAAAAAATTTGGAGGTACAGGCATGCAGCAAAATGAGCAATGGTCATCGAAGATAGGATTTATTTTAGCATCGGCCGGTTCGGCAATCGGACTTGGAGCTATCTGGAAGCTTCCTTATGTGACAGGAACAAGCGGAGGCGGGGCATTTATTTTATTATTTCTGTTATTTTCCCTTTTGATTGGTTTTCCGCTATTACTGGCCGAGTTTGTGGTTGGCCGCAGTACAGGTAAGGAGGCAATCTCGGCATACAAGGATATTGCTCCGGGAACTAAATGGCACTGGATTGGCTACCTTGGCGTATTCACGTGTTTTCTGCTTTTATCCTTCTATAGTGTAATAGGCGGGTGGATTCTGAAGTACATTGTATACGGAGTTACCGGGTCTATGAATGGTGCAGGCAATTATGAGGAGCTATTTGGCGCAGCCGTGTCAGACTCTGTATCTGTTGTAGCGGCACAGGGGATCTTTTTATTCATAACTGTTTTAGTGGTTGCAAAAGGCATCCAGAAGGGGATCGAGCAGGTCAGCAAAATTATGATGCCGGCTTTGTTTCTTTTATTTATTATTTTGATTGCACGATCCCTGACACTGGATAATGCGATGGAAGGCGTTTCGTTCTTTTTAAAGCCTGATTTTTCAAACCTAACCTCTGAAACCGTACTATATGCGATGGGCCAATCGTTTTTCTCTCTAAGTGTCGGGGTATCGGTTATGGTAACGTACAGCTCTTATCTATCTAAAAAAGAAAATCTGATGCAGCCTGCATTTTCTGTTGTCGGAATGAACTTATTTATATCAGTTCTGGCTGGATTGGCTATTTTCCCTGCTGTGTTCTCATTGGGCTTTGAGCCTGCCGCAGGTCCTGGCTTATTGTTCATTGTCCTGCCATCTGTTTTCGATCAGATTCTGTTTGGGCGGGTGTTCCTGCTCTTCTTCCTTGCACTGTTTCTATTTGCAACCTTAACTTCCGCATTTTCAATGCTTGAAATTGTGGTGGCTGCTCTGACGAATAAGAAGGGCAGTGGCAGAACCCGTGCAGCCTGGCTGACAGGACTGGCAATCTTTATCGTCGGGGTTCCGTCTGCATTATCTTTCAGTATCTTATCCGATATTTCAATTTACGGCAAAATTATTTTTGATGCTGCTGATTTCCTTGTCAGCAACATCTTGATGCCGGTTGGAGCTTTGCTGATCTCCATATTTGTGTCATACAAAATGAAGAAAGACCTGCTGAGAAGTGAATTACTTCAGGGTTCAAAGTCGCTGAATGGAATCTTTTCCGCGTGGTATTTCCTTCTGCGCTATGTGGTTCCTCTGGTTATTATCATTGTATTCCTTGATTCACTGCAGATTATATAATAAAAACGAGGGATGGCAGCTAATATATGCCATCCCTCGTTTTATGTTACAGCCATCCCCGGTCATATTGCTTAGGAGGTTCGATTGATGCGCCAAGTTCTTTTGCTGCTGTCCGCGGCCAATAGGGGTCTCTCAGCAATTCTCTGGCAATAAAGATTAAATCAGCCCGCTCGTTTTGGAGGATTTCTTCAGCCTGCAGGCCGGATGTAATAAGTCCGACTGCACCAGTCCGGATATTCGCACCTTCTTTAATGGTTTCAGAGAATTTGACCTGGTAGCCCGGGTAAGTATGTATTCTGGCCGGCACTACTGCTCCGGAGCTTACGTCAATTAGATCCACTCCCTGCTCCTTCATCCATTTTCCCATTTCTGCATAATCCCTTGCGGTCAACCCTTCATCATGATAATCATGGGCTGATACTCTGACAAATAAAGGTCCATCCCAAACGGCTTTAACGGCTTCAATGACTTCACGTAGTAAGCGGTATCGGTTTTCAGCCGATCCCCCATACTCATCATTCCGTTTGTTGCTTAGGGGGGAAAGAAACTCATTGATCAGATAGCCGTGTGCCGCATGAATTTCAATTACTTCAAAGCCGGCTTTTTTCGCTCTTTCAGCGCCTTTTTTGAATGCCTGGACAGTTTCTGATACTTCTTCTTTTGTCATTTCTTTTGGTGTTTTCATTTTTTCATTAAAAGCAATAGCTGATGGAGCGAGAATTTCACCTTCAACAGTCGCTTTTCTGCCGGCATGCGCCAGCTGTATCCCGGGTGAAGCACCGTGTTCTTTCATTAGCCCGGTTAATTCCTTCAGGCCTGCGATGTGATCATCACTCCATATTCCCAGATCCTGAGGAGAAATCCGGCCCTGTGGAGTCACAGCGGTTGCCTCCAGTATAATTAATCCGACCTGCCCGACAGCCCGGCTCGTATAATGAGTCCGGTGCCAGTTTTCAACCATTCCGTCTTCATTATGGCTTGAGTACATGCACATCGGTGCCATAACAATTCTGTTTTTAAAGGTGACTCCTTTAATTGTAAAAGGTGAAAAAAGCTTTGTTTCCATAGTTTCTGCCTCCTTATTTCGCTATCCTAAATATTAAGTATATCAGGCAGTTCAATAAATGAAAAAGAACATGCATTCAGGAAGGTGTGTTCTTTCAGCGTTTATTCCTCAGTTCGCTTAACTTATATAATGTACCTCTCCAGACTATGCCGCCCCGTACAAAGGTTAGGATGCTGGCGCGGATTATGGAATAAATAAACAGGAGAGCTGTAATTGGAAATACAGTAAACAGGAGCGGAGAAAATTTGGACATTCTTTTTGTAATGATTGTATAAACAGCTGCTAAAAAAAGAATGTTTGCAAGGCTCAGACTGAAAATCATTTTGTCTGTTGAAAAAACGGAGAAAAAGGGAAGCACCTGAGAAAGGAATGTGCCGGCAATTGCAAATAGCACCATGCTAATACGGTAATGAAGGCCAGCAAAAGTATTCTTTTCCAATCCTTTGAAGGCTTCTATTAAACTTTCATACCATTCAACTTCAATCAGGTCCATCGCCGTTGCAAATTTCTGTCTGAGACCGTTTTGTTTGATTTTCATTCCAAGCATTAAATCATCATCAGGCCGCATTTTTATTGCCTTGTGTGTTCCGATTGCTTCATAGGAATGCCTGGACACCATGTTAAATGCCCCAATGCCAACCCCGCTCTTAGAACGCGGATTGTTTGCCAGCCAGGGGCGTTTATAATAGGAGAAGCCAAAAAGAAAAAAAGCAATGAACGTGTTGAGCCAGAAACTCCTGCCTGTCAAACTTGGTGCCGCCGTTAAATGATCAAGTTCATTCTGGCTGAAATAATGAACCGCCTTACTGAAGGCATCCTTTTTAAATAACACATCGGCATCTGTAAACAGAATTAATTCTCCTGATGATTCCCTATATCCTTTATAAAGAGCGTGGTTTTTTCCCAGCCATCCGCTTGGGAGGGAATCAATATGAATACACTTAACCCTAGAATCATTTTTCTGAATATGGTCCATGATGCTTCCTGTGCTGTCGGCTGAACGGTCATTGACCAATATCCATTCAATGCGTTTATAGCTTTGCCGCAGCTGGGTTTCTAAGCTCTCCGCAAGCTTGGCTTCTTCATTCCTTGCAGCGGTAATAACAGAAAGAAGGGGGCCTTCAGTCATCGTATCGGTATCTTCAAGGCGATCCAGGCTTTTTAGTCCCAGAAGTGAATCAATTAGTACTGCAATCCATACCAGGAGGCTTGCGCTTAATAGAATAATGAGCATTTGCAGGTTTCTCATCCTTTTCTCATAGTTTGCAATAAGACGGCGTTTTATAGGGGATGCTGCCAGCTAAATTTTGACGGTGCTGCTGAAGCTTTGGCCAAGCCGCCTCGATTGGGCTGTCGCTTCCTTGATGCATTCAATGAAAGCTTCCTGCACTCCGTTCGCTTCAAGCACTTTTACACCTGCTTCAGTGGTGCCGCCAGGGCTTGTTACTTCCTTCCTAAGCTGCTCGGGGTCCTTGGCTGATCGGGCCAGCATTTCGGCTGCCCCGATGAGTGTCTGGATGATGAATTCTTTCGCCATACCCTTTTCGAGCCCGATTTCTTCCGCGCTTTTTTCCATAGCTTCCGCAAGATAGTAAATATATGCCGGTCCGCTGCCTGACAGGCCTGTTACAGCATCCAGCTGTTTTTCCTCAACAAATGCTGATTTTCCCACTGTATCAAAAATGCCTCTTACTGCTTTCATCTGTTCTTTGGTCACTCTTTCATTAGCCGATAAGGCGCTTGCTGATTTTCCGACTGCTGCTGATGTATTTGGCATTGCTCTTACGACTGGCAGCTTTTTTTCTGCCAAAAGTTCAATGCTTTCGATCGAAACTCCGGCGAGTACGGAAATGATCAGCATGTCTTCCTGTAAATAAGGCTTTAAGAGATTGATGGCTTCCTGAGCATCTTTTGGCTTCATCGCTAAAATAACAGCGTCAGCCCCGTTTAACAGTTCACTAAGATTATAAGTGGCCTGAACGCCATAGGCTTTTTGCAGGGATTGCAGCTTTTCCCTGCTGCATCTGT
Source organism: Bacillus sp. 7894-2 (assembly GCF_002272225.1). Taxonomy (NCBI): domain Bacteria; kingdom Bacillati; phylum Bacillota; class Bacilli; order Caryophanales; family Bacillaceae; genus Bacillus; species Bacillus sp. 7894-2. The sequence goes on along the minus strand of NZ_NPDG01000089.1, from coordinate 42,691 downwards.
TTGTCACCCAAATATTGCTGCCGGCAATGAGCCGGCTTTCGACGATTCCTGATATTAACGCTTCTGCCATTGATCCTGCTCCTGCAATAGCTAATTTTTTCATTTGCTGTTATTCCTCCTTATTGTTGCTCTATTTACCGGCTGTTAAAAATAAAAAAGCCTTTCCATCCAGTAAAGGACGAAAAGACTTTGCTTCCGCGGTACCACCTTCATTGCCTTTTCTTTCTTCGTGCAGCCGCCTGCCGCAGCCGCTGTGTTTTTGAAAAGGCATCTCGATCCCGATAACGCCGGGGGTGCGTTTAGGTTTTCCTAACAGCTCATAAGGCAGGTTCAATGGTCAAGTGGACGGTGAAGCCTTTCAGCCGTTCGAGCTTCACTCTCTTTCGCCGTTTTCCATTTACTAATCTTATTCATCGCTATTTTTCTGCTGTACAGAAGTACAGCTTTGATTTGTGAAAATCAAATTTTAATTGTGATTATGCAAGAAGACACACTTAGTTGTCAAGAAGTATTTTTTGAAAAATTATCAATATTACATAAAAATTATGTGAAAATAATGACAATTACTAAAAAGAACGGTACACTTATTTTTATATATGTAAATTTCTAAATTATGTTATTGAATTCCGTTAATATGTGCGTATGGCAAATGCTGATATTTTAAGGGGATAACAGAACAATTTACTTAAAGGGAGCATGCCTGCGGAAGTATATAGAAAAACAGCTTTATTTTATTTAAATATAGTGATTTTAGGGGGATTGTAAAATGGCAAAATGGAAGGATGGTATTGCAAAGATTGTTATCCCGACTCCTTTTCCTGTCGGCGACGTTAATGTATATGCAGTAAAAGGGGAAAAGCTGACTCTTGTCGATGCCGGGCCTAAAACGGATGAAGCATGGGAAGCTTTAAAATCCCAGCTTAAAGAGCTGAATTTAACTCCCGGTGATTTTGAACAGGTTGTTCTCACGCATCATCATCCCGATCATGCCGGACTGCTTGACTTTTTCCCGGACAATCTTGATGTGTTCGGGCACCCGTTTAACCAAAGGTGGCTGTCCCGTACTGACGAATTTCTAAAATTTCATGATGAGTTTTACATAAAACTGTTTAACGAATTTGGAATTCCTGAAAGGTATGCTTCCTTTATTAACAAAATGAAAAAGACTTTGCGCTATTCCTGCAATCGTACCCTGACAGGAGAGCTGAAGGAAGGCAGCCAGCCTGAAGGGCTTAACGGTTGGACGGTAACGGAGACCCCCGGGCATGCACAGAGCCATATAGGTTTATTCAGGGAGAAAGATGGTGTATTCCTTGGAGGAGACCATTTGCTTGCACACATTTCACCTAACCCTATCCTGGAGCCGCCGCTTCCCGGCAATGCGGAAAGGCCGAAGCCGCAGCTTCAGTATAACGAGTCTCTGAAAAAACTGCGGCAGCTGCCGATATCCCTTTTTTATTCCGGACATGGGGAGGATATTACAAATGTGAATGGGTTAATAAGCGAAAGGCTTGGCCGCCAGCATGAGCGGGCAATGAAAGTAAAGGCATGGCTCGAGTCCGAATCGCTCACTGTTTTTGAGGTGTGCCGCCGCCTTTTTCCGAAGGTTTATGAGAAGGAGCTTTCCCTGACCATTTCTGAAACAATCGCACAGCTTGACTATTTGCATTCAATAGGAGAGATTTATATAAATAAAGAGGATGAAGCATTCTTGTATTCCGCATCAAAAGAGGTGGTTTGATTGTCAGACCGATTAAAAAATAAAAATGTGATTATCACCGGTGCATCAGGCGGAATTGGGGCCCAAATGGCCGTCCTTTGTGCCGAAAGGGGAGCAAATCTTGTCCTTCTTGCCCGCAGCCTTGACAAATTGCAGGAGCTGCAGGCAGACTTGCGGAAGCGCTTTTCAGTCGATGTACATGTGTATAAGCTTGATGTTTCAGACACTGACAAAGTTTCGGCTGTTTTTTCAGAGATCATTGCCCGGTCTGGTCACATAGATGTGCTTGTGAATAACGCCGGCTTCGGTGTTTTCCGCGAGGCGCATGAAGCAAAAGTTGAAGAAATAAAGGGAATGTTTGATGTAAACGTTGTTGGCTTAATGGCCTGCACGAGCATGGTGCTCCCAGTGATGAGGAAACAGAGGAGCGGCCATATTATTAATATCGCTTCACAGGCCGGCAAAATGGCCACACCGAAATCGAGTGTCTATTCCGCAACCAAGCATGCGGTTCTTGGCTATACAAACAGCCTTCGGATGGAGCTTGCTGACAGCAATGTATTTGTGACTGCAGTTAACCCCGGACCGATTGAAACCAATTTCTTTACGATTGCAGATGAAAGGGGCACATACGTGAAAAATGTCAGCAAATTTATGCTTAAGCCTGAATACGTGGCCCGCAAGGTAGTCAATGCCATGCTCCGACCGGTCAGGGAAATCAACCTTCCGCGGTGGATGAATGCGGGGAGCATCATCTATGCCCTTTTTCCGGGCTTGTTCGAAAAAATTGGAAAGCGCGCATTCAATCAAAAATAAGAAGCTAGAAGCTGCAGCCCAATGCCTGCAGCTTCTTTTGTTTTTGGCTGGTGAGGCGTCTATCCCGGGGAGAAAGAACCACTTTTAAGAAAAACCGCGTAAAATTTCCATTGAAACCGAACGCATATTCGCTTAATATAATGGGTATACATATACAGAACGGATGTTCCTGTAATATTTTTGGGTTCAGAGGGGCTATGCAGCATAGAAGCTGATAAGCAGAGCCTTATGTTTTTTTGAAGGAGGATGTCGAAGTCATGATTGATTACAGCTCAATGCCGAACGATCAAATTTTGTGTGTTGATATGAAGAGCTTTTATGCAAGCTGTTCTGCTGTCATGCTTGGTCTGGATCCTCTTGACTGCTATCTTGTAATTGCAGGGAATGTGGAACGGAAGGGGAGCGTTGTTCTGGCGGCCTCTCCGCGAATGAAAAAAGAGTTTGGAATAAAGACAGGGTCCCGTCTTTTTGAGGTCCCCCAAGATCCGCGCATTAGAATTGAGGAGCCGAAAATGGCGACTTATTTAAGAATCTCCACTGAAATCACCAGGGTGTTTAACCGTTATGTCCCCAAGGAGGCCATCCATACGTACAGTGTCGATGAAAGCTTTATAAAAGTAGACGGCGCAGTGCATCTCTGGGGTAATGCCCAGACGATTGCCTGGAAAATAAAAGATGATATTGAACGGGAATTTCAGCTTCCCTGTGCCATAGGAATAGGGCCTAATTTACTAATGTCAAAGCTCTGCCTGGATCTTGAGGCGAAAAAAAGGGGAGTTGCACAATGGACGTATGGAGATGTAAAAACAAAGCTGTGGAATATATCCCCGTTACGGGAAATGTGGGGCATCGGCCGCCGTGTTGAAAAGACATTGAATGGAATGGGGGTTTTTACAGTCGGCCAGCTTGCCCGCTATGATCTGGCTAAGCTCGAGAAGAAGTTTGGGATTATGGGCAATCAGCTCTATCACCACGCATGGGGGATTGATTTGTCGGAAATAGGCGCGCCGATCATGGCAGGACAGATCAGCTTCGGTAAAAGCCAGATATTACTGAGGGATTACAAAGAGGAAAAGGAAATTAAGCATGTGGTCCTTGAGATGTGTGAAGAAGTGGCAAGAAGGGCCCGCAGCCACCGCAAAGCCGGCAGAACCATCAGCTTTGGCCTTGGCTACAGCCAGGATGAATTCGGAGGGGGTTTTTACCGCTCCAGGACCGTTGATCAGCCAACCAATATTACGATGGATCTTTATCGGGTCTGCCTCGAGCTTTTTGACGAGAATTATGAGGGGAAAACAGTACGGCAGATTTCCATTTCCCTCGGCAATATTACGGATGATAGCGAAATGCAGCTGAGTCTGTTCGACTTGGATGGCTGGAAAAAAAGGGAGCTCGGCTATACTGTCGACCGGATCCGCTCCAAGTTTGGAGGAGGAGCTCTGCTGAGAGCCGTTTCTTATACAGGTGCAGGAACCGCCAAACACCGTGCGACATTGGTTGGCGGCCATAAAATGTAAAAGGGGGGTCAGCTTATGATTCGCGATCGGGGCAGAATTAAATGGACTTCCATGATGCTGCCGGAACATGTAAAGCTCTTAAGAGACTGGGCAAAGGAAGACACATACGAGCAAAAGCGGGAATTGGATGAGCAGAAGCTTGAATATATGAATGAAATTCTTTCAGAGGCAATGGAATTTCAAAAGAACGTCACACTTACACATTACAGGGGCAGAAATTATGAACTGGTCATCGGGAGCATCCATTATTGGGATGACCTTGGCCAAAAGCTTCATATTGTTGATCGGTTTGGGGATATTCACCGTATCTCCATTAATGATATAGCGGATGCCCGGTTTACGGAAGAATAGTGCTGTCTGAACTGGATGAATTCAAGAAAAAAATGAAAAAAAAAAACGGGGATGACTGTCCCCGTTTTCAACCCTTATTGCTTGTCATCGGAGGTTTTCTCCGCGCGGACACAGGATTGGAAAGTTCCTTTATGAGTGCCATCACAAAATGGGATTTTCAAGGATCTCCCGCAGCGGCAAAGGGAAAAGGTTTTTTTTGTTTCGAATTTATTGCCATCCATATCAATTAACTCTACATCACCTGTTACACGCAGCGATCCATTATCCATTACTTTAATCTGCGCCTTGGACATATCCAATCATCCTTTCTAAAAAAACTTTATTTGGCGGCTCAATGGCAGCTGTCTCTTTCAGAAGCATGTTATGCCTATCTGTGTTAAAATCAGCATATGCAAAGGGGAGGTAGTTTTACAACATGGAAATAACATTAACTGAATTGGCGGCAGAAAAATTATCGGGACGGATTGCCGGCAAAGATGGATTTATAAAACTAAAGTATGATATAGACGGATGCGGCTGTGTGGTAAGCGGAGTGGCGGCACTCTGGCTTGTTGAAGAGCTTGATGAAGATGACAGGGAAATCCAAACAAACACCGGCAGCATATATGTGGAAAAATCCAAGGAAGTATTTTTGGATGAAAATTTAACGATAGACTTTTCAGAGAAGGCAAATTGCTTTCAGTTAAAAAGCCCGAATCAGTATTTAAACCCAAGAATGAGCTTTATTGATAAAACAAAATAAAATGAAGCAGACGGCCGCTGAAGGAAAGCGGTCTTTTTAATAGGCTGCATAGGTAAAAATACCCTTCCAAAATTTTGGAAAATAAGGTTTTAATATATTAGTAAAAGGTTAGATAACAAGATGTTTGTCATTATGGGTGAAGAGAGTGCTGATTGGGGGAGATTCGAATGAAGTGGAAGTTATTTTTTCTGGCGGCAGCTTTCCTGATTTTGTCGGGGTGCAGTACAGCAACAATGGGCCAGGCGATTGATGATGGAATTCCATTCAATGTAAAAGAAGTCTTACATAAAGAAAAAGTAAAAGATGGAGTCATACTGCTGTATTTAACGCAGCAGAATGATGGGCAAAATGAGGTCGAAGCCATGGCGGCTGCCTATTTGAAGGGCAGTGACAAAAAAGGCTGGAAAAATGAAGGACATAACCATTGGGAGCATTATGAGAATGAACATATGACCGTTTATACAGATACTTTTTATGATTACGATAACGAAGGTAGATTAGAAAACAGATTACCGATTATTTTTGGTGAGATTCAGAGCGGGGATATTAAAAAAGTAGAGGTAGCCGGCACGGAAGAGAAATTTGAAGAAGCAGCTATTATTAAAAAAGAAAAAAAACGCTATTATTTTAAAATGGGAGACTTTCATACTGCCAAAGGGCTGTCGGCAGACGGCAAGGAAATCATAAAGAAAAAGAAAAATTAGAGAATCTTATATGAAGCAGCTGGCTTGCATTGAAGCCAGCTGCTTCTATTATTGTGATAAAGTATCTTTGCTGCTGACATACTGCTCCAAAAACTCATCAATTACTTTTTCATAATCCTCTCTGTTTTCGTTAAAGGATTGGGCATGGATCCCATTGGCAGCAAGGTAAAGTTTTTTAGGGCCTTGTTTCTTTTCATACAAAGCTTCGGACATGGTCGGTAAAATAAAATCATCTTTTTCGCTGTGGATAAACAGGATGGGCTTCTTTATATTTTCAATAACAGAAATAGGAGAAACGTCCGCAATGGAATATTTCTCCCGCATTCGCAGGAATAGATCGGCAACAGGCAAAAAGAGTTTCGCGGGCAGCTTCATCTCAGTTTTTAAACGGTAAGTCAGCTGCTCCTTAAAATCAGAAAAAGGGCAATCGGCAATGTAAAAGTCGGCACCGTCTTCAAGCATTCCCGCATAAAGGAGCATGGTGGCAGCCCCCATGCTTTCACCATGAATGCCGATCTCAATATCAGGCCCTTTTTCCGCTTTAAGCCAATCAACAATCGCTTTTAGATCAAACTTTTCATAATGCCCGTAGCTTGTCGTCTTCCCCCCGGATTCTCCGTGGCGGCGATGATCATAGATTACAGCGTTAAACCCCCGTTCCAGGAAGAGGTTCATATATTTAATCGAATTCATTTTGTTTTCCGTAACCCCGTGAGAAATAATGATATAGCGGCTGTTTTTATGGGGTTCGGCAGCCACGGCTTTTAAGTTATAGCCAAATGGAGAAGGAATAAGCACTTCTCTTTTCGGGAGGTTTTCATACTTGATCAGATCAAGCCTGCCGGACTCCTTCTCCCTTTCTAAAATAAAGTCATCTTCCTTCTTTTTCATAAACATAAGCCTATTTGTAAAATAGACGCCGAGTGATGCAAGAAAGAGAACGATGGAAAATATATAGCGCAAAAACCTTCTCAAACCCATCCCTCCATCTTTTTTCTTTATTTTACCATTATGGCTAAAATTAAAACAGAGATGTGAGCCGGGACAAAATGAAATATTATGAAGGACTTGCGACACAAAAAAAGCCGCACTGCGGCGGCTTATTGCTGTGCGTTTTGGCTTTTAGCTGGAGGAATCGGCAGTTTGAGCATTTAGCCTGAAATACGTGCTTTCAATCGGCCTGGAAAGATGAGGCTGAACAATTTTTACAGCTTCCATTAATTGATCCAGATTAACATTGGTTTCAATTCCCATGCGCTCAAGCATATAAACAACATCTTCTGTTGCAGCGTTGCCTGCAGCTCCAGGGGCGAATGGGCATCCGCCAAGTCCGCCGGCGGATGTGTCAAACCGGTCAACACCTGCCTGCAGGGCTGCAAAAATATTTGTAAGGGCCATTTTTCTTGTGTCGTGGAAGTGTGCAGTGATAAGGGTATTAGGAAACTCTGCTTTCAAACGGGAAAATAGCCCATATGATTCATGGGGAGCAGCCATCCCAATCGTATCTGCCACGCTTAATTCATCAGCTCCTGCCTCTGTAAATTGACGGCATAGCCTAACTGTATCTTCAGGATTGATGGCTCCTTCATACGGGCAATAAAATGCTGTAGAGATGCATGCGCGGACAAAGTAGCCTTTCTCCTTCAATTCTCCGATAATCGGTTTTACTTCATCCATGCTTTCCTGAGTGGTTTTATTGATGTTCTTCTTATTGAATGTATTGCTGACACCGACGAAAACGGCTACAGCCCGGCAATCAGTCATATATACTCTATCAATGCCTTTGCGGTTCGGGGCAAGCACGATATCCCTTGTATCCGCACCAAGGCAATCTGCCGTAATTTCAGCTGCATCCCCCATTTGCGGAACCCATTTAGGCGACACAAAAGAAGTAAGCTCCAATTCTGTTAATCCTGCATTTTTTAAGCTTTTAATAAAATCTTTCTTAACCTCAGTCGGTACAAACGACTTTTCATTTTGCAGTCCATCCCGTGGCCCCACTTCAATAATTGTTACTTTATCTGGAAATGCAAGCGTCATATTTTCCTCTCCCGTTTCATAATTTAATTTTTGGTAAGCGTTTTCTCAAAGTTCTTAAATTTATTGTATTAGGAAAGTATTTTCGATTGCAAGAATAATAGAAATTTTGACAAAATAAAAGGAATTTTGATATTCCTCAACGAATATAAGCAAAGAGATGTTTTGAAAGGATGAGAGAGATGTCACAAACAGAAGTCGTAATAGTCAGCGCTGTCCGGACAGCAATCGGCAGTTTCAATGGAAGTCTTAAAGATGTTTCAGCACCAGAGCTTGGGGCGATAGCGATAAAAGGCGCTCTTGAAAAAGCAGGTGTAACACCGGACCAAATAGATGAAGTAATCCTGGGGAATGTCCTGCAGGCAGGCCTGGGCCAAAACACAGCAAGGCAGGCAGCTCTTAAAGCGGGTCTTCCTGAAAGCGTTTCCGCGATGACAATTAATAAAGTTTGCGGTTCAGGGCTGAAGGCGGTCCATTTAGCAGCACAGGCCATTTTAGCCGGTGATGCCGAAGCTGTGATTGCAGGCGGCATGGAAAATATGAGCCAGGCGCCTTACATACTGAAAAATGCAAGAAATGGCTTTAAAATGGGAGACCAAAAACTTATAGATTCGATGATTTCAGACGGTCTCTGGTGTGCTTTTAATGATTACCATATGGGAGTTACGGCTGAAAATCTTTGTTCGAAATATGAGCTGAGCAGGGAAGAACAGGACAAATTTGCCGCAGACAGCCAGGAAAAGGCGGCAAAGGCAATTGAAGAAGGAAAATTCAAAGATGAAATCGTTCCGGTGGAAATTCCTCAGCGAAAAGGGGATCCGGTCGTTTTTGATACAGACGAGTATCCGAAAAAAGGGACAACTGCTGAAAAGCTCGCAGGCCTGCGTCCGGCGTTTAAGAAAGATGGAAGCGTAACAGCCGGAAATGCGTCAGGGATTAATGACGGTGCGGCTGTATTGCTGGTTATGAGCAGAAAGAGAGCAGATGAACTGGGGCTTAAACCATTAGTGACGATTAAAGGAAATGCAAGTGCGGGTGTTGATCCAAGCATTATGGGCATTGGTCCTGTTGCTGCCGTAAAAAAAGCGCTTGAAAAGGCATCTGTCTCTATGGATGAATTGGAGCTTATTGAAGCAAACGAGGCATTTGCAGCCCAGTCGCTGGCAGTTGACAGGGAGCTTCGTTTTAACAAGGAGATTCTGAATGTTAATGGCGGGGCCATTGCACTCGGACATCCGATCGGCGCAAGCGGAGCACGAATCCTCGTAACTCTTATTCATGAGATGCAAAAAAGACAGGCAAAGAAAGGCCTTGCAACTCTATGCATTGGCGGAGGCCAAGGGGTAGCTACAGTGGTGGAGCTTGCATAAGTTGCTTCTGATAAAAGTTAGTAAATAAGTATTTTTTTTATGAAAGGAGCGATTGAAGTGAAGAAAATTTGTACTTCCTTCAGTGAAGCGGTTCAGGAAATTCACGATGGTGCTGTCCTTATGGTTGGCGGTTTCGGTCTGTGCGGAATTCCGGAAAACCTTATTCTGGCTTTAGTTGAAAAAGGGGTTAAGGATCTGACAGTCATTTCGAATAACTGCGGTGTTGACGATTGGGGACTTGGACTGCTTTTAAAAAATAAACAAATTAAGAAAATGGTTGGCTCATATGTTGGGGAAAATAAAGAGTTTGAAAGACAGGTTCTCTCAGGGGAAATTGAAGTAGAGCTGCTTCCTCAAGGAACACTGGCAGAAAAAATCCGTGCAGGCGGTGCCGGCATTCCCGCTTTCTACACACCGGCTGGAGTAGGGACCCCTATTGCAGAGGGGAAAGAGACGAAGGTGTTTGACGGGAAGGAATATCTCCTTGAAGAAGCGCTGAAAGCAGACTTCAGCCTTGTGAGGGCATGGAAAGGCGATAAGATGGGCAATCTTGTTTATCACAAAACAGCCCGAAACTTCAATCCGATGATTGCAGCAGCCGGCAAAGTGACAATTGCAGAAGTGGAAACGCTTTATGAGATTGGTGAACTGGATCCGAATTATATTCATACCCCAAGCATCTATGTTCAATCACTGATTGAAGGGAAACAGGAGAAGCGCATTGAAAGACTGACGGTGAAGAAATAAATACCAGTGACGGAAGGAGAGGGTGTCATGAGTAACGATAAAGCGGCAGTACGCGAAAAAATTGCCAGACGGGCCGAAAAAGAAATTGAAAATGGCTTTTACGTGAACTTGGGAATCGGTATGCCAACATTGGTTGCCAATTATATTTCTGATAATAAGGAAGTGGTCCTGCAATCTGAAAATGGATTACTGGGCATCGGCCCGTATCCTGCAGAAAGTGAAGTTGATCCGGATTTGATTAATGCAGGTAAAGAAACAGTTACAGCCATCCCGGGATCATCTTATTTTGATAGTGCTGAATCTTTTGCAATGATCAGAGGCGGCCATGTGAATATTGCCATTCTCGGCGGTATGGAAGTCTCTGAAAATGGAGATCTTGCCAACTGGATGATTCCCGGAAAAATGATCAAGGGAATGGGCGGTGCAATGGATCTGGTTCATGGCGCAAATAAAATCATTGTCATTATGGATCACACTAATAAAAATGGCGAATCAAAAATTCTTAAAGAATGCAGTCTGCCTTTAACAGGTAAAAGCGTCGTTGACCGCATTATAACTGAGCGGGCAGTCATCGATGTCACCGAGTCCGGTTTAAAGCTTGTTGAAGTAGCTAAAGGCTTTACAATCGAGGACATTATCAATTCGACAGAACCCCAATTGCAGGTTGATGAAAACGTTGTAACAGAAGCATACTAATACATCTGAAAAGTACAGCTGCATGCTGTGCTTTTCATTATTTTCATCCTAAAGAAAAGAGGAGAAAAAATGAGTTTTTCCTTTAAAGGAATTGACCATATCCAGCTGGCAGCTCCGAAAGGCTGCGAGGAGGAAGCCAGAAAATTTTACGGTGAACAGCTTGGCCTGAAGGAAATTCCCAAGCCTGGAAATCTTCAAAAGCGGGGAGGCTGCTGGTTTATTTGCGGAAATCAGGAAATTCATATCGGGGTGCAGGAGGGCTTCCTTCCTGCCAAAAAAGCCCACCCTGGACTTATTGTGGAAAACCTGGAAGTCTTGAGAAGCAGTCTTCAAGAGCAGAAAATAACAATAAAGGAAGAACCTCCGATAGAAGGAAGAGAGAGATTCTTTGTAGATGATCCATTCGGAAACAGAATTGAGTTTCTGGAGTTTTACCATAAAGAGTGATTAAGCCTTTTCCTTCATGAATAATAAAATATGCTATAATAAATGGCAAAATCAGTTGATGAGGGGATTATATGAAAAAGAAAAAACACCATTCCCAGCCTAAGAAAGACGACAAACCAGTCACGCTAGGCGACATGCTGAACCAGGACCTGGTGGAGCAGCTGAAAGGGAAAAAGCAGGAATTAAAGGCTGCTGAAGATAAACAGAAGGAAGAAGAAGAGCGCAGAAAAAGAGAGGAAAGTAGACTGCGCGAAAAAAATAAAAGTTTTGAAGAACTGCTTGGAGAAAGCGATCTTAACTGGAAAGAATACAAATAACATTAAAAGAAGGGGCCGACTTTTCCGTCAGCCCCTTCCTTGTCTTAAATTATAGACTTTCTATCATCTATGCTGCTCATATTTATTTAGCTTTGCAATAGATTTAATGATAGCCAATTCATCTTCGTTGAGAGGAATGGCTCTTGCTGCTTCTGCATTGGCTCTTACTTGATCAGCCCGGCTGGCACCTGCTGTAATAGAAGCGACTGCCGGGTCCGCGAGATTATACTGAAATGCTATCTCATTCATAGTACGCTCATCTGAAATTTTTTCCCGTATACTGGTGAGCGTTTTTTCCAATTCAGCATAGCTGTAATCCAAATAGCCTTTCTCTTTTATCGATTCTGATGCTTTGTCCAGCATTTTGTCGCTGAGCAGCCCTTTGGCCAGCGGTCCTCTAGTAACAGCACTGATGCCTTTTTGATTTAGAAGAGGCAGCGCTTCCTCTTCAGGACGCCGATCTAAAATGCTATATTGCATCATGACAGAAACAATGGATGATTTTGATGTAAATTCTCGGATTACATTTGGACGAATGGAGGAAATGCCATATTGGCGGATGTATCCTTCTTCCTTTAGTTCCTCAAATGCTTCAATGGTTTCATCAATCGGATCTTCGATCGTGCCGCCGTGAAGCTGATATAAATCGATATAGTCCGTAGCCAGTCTTTTTAAGCTGTCTTTTACAGCTTCTTTGATATGGCGTTTAGAGGGATCCCAGCTCCAGCCGTCTTTATTTTTATTCCAGCGGTTACCGGCTTTGGTTGCAATGATCACCTGTTCGCGGACATTCTTTAAGGATTGCCCGACAAGCTTTTCATTTTCGCCAAAGTCGTATAAATCAGCTGTATCAAAAAAATTGATTCCTTCTTCAAGGGCCGCTTCTATAATTTCCTGAGCCTGGGACGGACTGGTGCCAATTGACATGCAGCCCAGGCCAAGCTCACTTACGTACAAGTCTGAGTTTCCAAGTCTTCTCTTCTTCAAGTACTCACCTCATTTGAATATTTTCTTTAATTGTACATAAACAAATGAGGCATACTCAAATTTAGAGGCTTATCATTTTTTGATGTTATGAGATTCAACCCAGTCTTTTACAAGAACATACTGCCTGCTGTATTGTTTTAGTTTCTCACGGACTTCCCAGGCTTTACCGGCCAGAATAACTCCCCTATCATGGACATACACCTTCATGCCATACTCCCCCTCATCAAGTATGATAAAATGTATGAGCAATCATTACCGGAATAGAACAGGAGTGACTGAAAACAATGAGCCGCCTAGAAGAAAAAACAATTAAGACGGAAGAAATTTTCACAGGTAAAGTCATTAGTCTGCAGGTGGAAGATGTTGAACTGCCGAATGGCAAAACATCGAAGCGGGAAATTATCAAACATCCCGGAGCAGTAGCTGTATTGGCAGTAACAGAAGATAATAAAATAGTGATGGTTGAACAATATCGAAAAGCGCTGGATAAGATTATTGCTGAAATTCCTGCCGGAAAGCTTGAAGCAGGAGAAGAACCCAGCGTGTGTGCAGAAAGGGAACTGGAAGAAGAAACGGGGTATGGCTGCACGGAAATGGAATGGCTGATCTCATTCTACACTTCTCCCGGATTTGCCGATGAGCTCGTACATTTATATATAGCAAAGGGCCTTAAGAAAAAAGAAAATGCCGCATCGCCTGATGAAGATGAATTTGTGAACCTTTTGGAGGTAACCCTGGAGGAAGCAATATCCCTGCTTGGGGAGCAAAAGGTTTATGATGCGAAAACAGCTTATGCAATCCAATATCTGCAGCTTCAAGAGGCGCTGAAAAAATAGCATGAAGCGCTTTTTTGCTGATCTTCATATCCATATTGGACGCACGTTTACGGGAAAGCCAGTTAAAATAACAGGCGCTAAATCCCTTACCTTCACTAATATCATCAGGCATGCCCGCAATGAAAAGGGGCTTGATATCATTGGCATTATTGACTGTCATTCTCCTGAAGTCATACTTGAAATCGAGGACTTGGCCCAAAAAGGCCTTATAACCGAGCATAAGGACGGGGGACTTCAATACGGAGATTTGACGATTATTCCCGGGTCGGAGCTTGAAATTTATGATGATTCCTGTAAAGGCCCTATTCATGTCCTTTGCTACTTTCCAACCCTATCTGCCATTAAGGATTTCTCTGCCTGGCTGACAGGGTATTTGAAGAACATAACATTAAGCTCTCAAAGAATTTATGCCTCAGGCAGAATGCTGCAGGAAAAAGTAAAGGAACTGGATGGGCTTTTTATTCCTGCCCATGTTTTTACCCCATTTAAAAGCCTATTCGGAAAAGGCGTAGAGCGGTCGCTGTCAGAGGTTTTTGATCCTGATTTAATTGATGCAATTGAGCTGGGGCTTAGTGCAGATACGATGATGGCTGATCAAATAGCTGAACTCCACAGATATACATTCTTAACAAATTCAGATGCCCATTCACTAAAAAAGATCGCCAGAGAATATCAGGTTCTGGAAATGGAAGCACCTACATTTGCTGAACTGCACAAGGCTTTGGCCGAAAAAGAAAAATGCAGGGTTAAAGCCAATTACGGCCTGGATCCTCTGCTCGGAAAATACCATCAGACTGTTTGTTCTGAATGTTTCGGCCCCTTTGATGAAGAGAAGGGTAAATGCCGGAATTGCAGTCACCACAAATTTATCAGAGGCGTGGCTGACCGGATCTCTGAACTAAAATCTTCCGGAGGATTGCCCGTTGCACGGCCGCCTTATATTCATCAGGTCCCTCTTGAGTTCATACCAGGGTTAGGCCCGAAAATGCTCGAGAAGCTCCTGAATCATTTCGGAACTGAAATGGCCATTCTTCATGATGTACCTTTCTCAGAAATCAGTAAAGTAATTCCTGAGAAAACAGCCATGCTTATTGGAAAAGCCCGTGAAGGAAAGCTAAACCTCCAGGCAGGGGGCGGAGGCAAGTACGGCAGAATTGTTGATTCATAAAAAATAGAGCCATTGAGGCTCTATTTTTTTAGCTGCTTACTTTAGCATAAACACAAGTATCTCTAAGCTCTTTTCCGTCTGCGCTTAGACTGTCATTAATCAGGACTCCTTCAAGGGTGTACCCCAGCTTTTCGGGAATTCTCCGGCTGTTAATGTTTTTCGGATCACATCTGATTTCCACTCTGTTTGCTTGAAAATGCTCAAAGGCAAACTTTGTCAAGCCTGCGGCTGCTTCAGAAATATAGCCGTTCCTCCGAAACCTCACATCTCCCCAATAGCCAATCTCAAATTTGCGGACATTCCAATCTATGCGATGCAGGCCAGTAGAGCCGACAAATACATCGTCTTCTTTCCTATAAATATGGATACGAAAATCTTCTCTTTGAATAAACTTGGCATAGGAATTGCGGATACCTGACTCAACTTCATCAGCTGATTGTTCATTCTGTGCAAAAGGAAGCCATTTTTTAAGCTCGGCAGCTGAAGCTGACACAGCTTCATGAACAGTTTTTCCGTCTCCGGGCAAGGCGGGCCTCATATAAAGTCTTTCTGTTTCAATTCTTTCTGGAAAACCTATTAAAATCGGATCCATTTTCTCCAGTGCCCCCAATGATAATTTAAATAATTTTGAAAATTATAGCAAAAACATAGGGAGTATTCAAGAACTTTTTTCACTCTTGTGAGCAGCGCAATTCTTTGTCATACAATTCCGGGACAGGCATACAATTTAATATCCAATTTGTTTTGTCTTAGGAGGAAGAGCAATGAAGAAAAAAATGTACCAGAACGCCGCCGCAGCCCACTTTCGCGAACATTCCTCAATTTATTTATTTGTTATTGTCTTATTTCTGATGGGTGTCATTTTTGGAGCTATAGTTGTAAATAGCTTGAGTTTTACACAAAAAGAAGATTTATTTTATTATCTTTCTCAGTTTTTTGGACAAGTATCAGATGGACATATTGCAGCAGCGGATGAATTATTCAAACAAAGCTTTTTCCATAATACAAAATTTATAGGATTAATGTGGATTTTGGGAATTTCCATAATTGGACTGCCAGTCATTCTGATTCTGTTATTTATGAAAGGCATGGTGGTTGGCTTTACAGTTGGCTTTCTCGTTAACCGAATGGGATGGGAAGGATTTTTGCTTTCCTTCGTATCGGTCCTCCCCCAGAACCTGATCATCATACCTATCTTTATCATCGCTGCAACACTGGCTGTGTCTTTCTCTTTAAAAATGATTAGAAGACAATTTATGAAGAAAGCCGGACAGCCCATGATGCCCCTTTTCGGAAGATATATGATTGCTTTTGCGGTGGCCATTCTCTTTCTAATCGCTGCAGCTGGGGTAGAGGCATTTATCTCGCCTGTTTTAATGAAGTCTGTTGTTAGTTCAATCCAATCCTGATAAAAATCATGCTAAAGGCAGAGCGGCTGGCTCTGCCTTTTTGCTATACGGGAAAAGGATAAAAATTATAATATAGGGTACATATAAAGAGGTTTAAAACAGTTTTAAAGATTATTATAATTATTATTATATTAAATTAATTATCGTTTGTTATTTATAATTATTTTATTTTGAATGTGAACTTATTTCTGTTATAATGAGAATGTTAGTGGCGAGGGAGGGACTTTCGGTATGGAAAGCAGAATTGAAAGAATCAAAAAACAGTTGCATTCATCCAGCTATAAACTAACACCACAGCGAGAGGCAACAGTTCGCGTCCTGTTAGAACACGAAGAGGATCATTTAAGTGCGGAAGATGTCTACCTCCTAGTAAAAGAGAAATCGCCTGAGATAGGCTTGGCAACTGTATATAGAACACTTGAATTGCTGACTGAATTAAAAATTGTCGATAAAATCAACTTCGGTGATGGAGTTTCCCGCTATGACCTGCGTCAGGAAGGGGCAGCCCATTTTCACCACCATTTAGTCTGTATTGAGTGCGGAGCTGTTGATGAAATACAGGAAGATTTGCTTGAAGACGTAGAGGAAGTGGTTGAACGCCGCTGGAACTTTAAAATAAAAGATCACCGCCTAACGTTCCATGGCATTTGTTACCGCTGCCAGGATAAACAAACAGAAACCGAAACCGAAGCAGATGAAAATTAATAGTTTCTTGACAAAGCTTATTCTACATTAGGATAGGCTTTTTATTTTGAGCTGTTTTCTAAAGGGCAAGTGCCCTGAAGAAACACCATTTATGCAAATTCAGGTATAATTCTTGTCCAAAATGGCATACCTTTTAATAATAGAAAGCTGAATATCTTTCTTTTAATTAAAAGTTATGGAGGACCACACATGAAATCCTGGCTGGGCATGGCTTTTCAGACCATAAAAGTATTTGTGATTTTTACCGGATGCACAATCCTTTTTTATTATGGTATTATGTGGTTAAATGAAGAATACCAGGATTATCACCGCTATGACGAACCAAGGGGAGCGGCTGTTAAGGTGTCAGCGAGCGGAACTGATGAAGATAGGAGCTTGCTGGACCGGTTAATTCTTTTCTACTTAAACGGGGAGTAATGCTATCATATGGATGATCAGTTAAAAGACTTTATTCATTATTTACTTGTAGAAAAAGGCCTCGCCAAAAATACAATTATCTCTTATGAAAGAGATTTGAAAAGTTATCTGAAATATCTAAAGTCGGAAGAGAAGCTTGCAAGCCTGGAGAATGTGCAGCGCATGCAAATTGTCCAATTTCTCGGCTTATTAAAAAAACAGGGCAAATCCTCAAAAACTCTAGCCCGGCATATAGCCTCCATAAGGGCCTTTCACCAATTTCTGCTCCGCGAAAAAGCAGTTGGCCATGATCCTTCTGTCCATATAGAAACACCGCAAATGGAACGTTCGCTTCCAAAAGTATTAAACATGCAGGAAGTGGAAACTTTATTGGATCTTCCGGAAATTAAGGATCACTTTGGTCTGCGGGATAAAGCCATGCTTGAACTGTTATATGCTACAGGCATTCGCGTAAGTGAACTGATAGGCCTGAACTCAGGTGATGTTCATTTAACGATGGGCTTTGTAAGATGTATTGGCAAAGGGAACAAGGAACGGATTGTGCCTATTGGCAAAACAGCTTCTGAAGCGCTTGAAAGGTATTTAACTGAAGGAAGAGGCAAGTTCGTTTCTAAAAAGCATAGGGATGAAGCATTATTTTTAAATCATCACGGCAGACGTCTTTCGAGACAGGGATTCTGGAAAATACTGAAGCGGCTGGCCCAGGAGGCAGGGATCGAGAAGGAGCTGACTCCACATACGCTGAGGCACTCATTCGCCACTCATCTGCTGGAAAATGGGGCAGATTTGCGGGCTGTCCAGGAAATGCTTGGACATGCCGATATTTCCACTACGCAAATCTATACGCATGTAACCAAAACACGGCTTAAAGATGTGTATAGTCAATACCATCCGCGTGCTTAATATAGAAAAAAATCAAATGTCATAAAGCTGCCATAAAAATAGGCAGCTTTTTCTTGTCATTTTACCTGTTTATTAGGTAAAATATAGATGTCAGACTTCTGACGAATGAAAGGGCTATCCTTAATTATGTTTCAAGCGCGGGAGTGGCGGTATACACCCCGGCTCCAGCAAGAGAATCAGTGTTAAATAAACCTAAAAAGGGTACTATACGAATATGATTTTTGTAACCGTATTCAAATAATTAGGAGGTTTTCAAATGTCTGCATATACATATAAGCGCGTTTTTTTAATTGTCATGGATTCAGTGGGAATCGGAGAAGCGCCTGATGCCGATAAATTCGGTGATAAAGGTGCCGATACGATCGGTCACATCGCAGAAAAAATGAATGGCCTGAAGATGCCGAACATGGGCAAGCTTGGGCTTAGTAAGATCCGCGAAATCAAAGGAATCGAGAAAGCGGATAACCCTATGGCGTTTTACACGAAGATGCAGGAAGCATCAAACGGAAAAGACACAATGACTGGCCATTGGGAAATTATGGGGTTGAATATTCAAACTCCATTCAGAGTCTTTCCTGATGGATTTCCGGAGGAATTAATTTCAGAACTTGAATCACGCACCGGCAGGAAGATTATTGGGAATAAGCCTGCAAGCGGAACAGAAATCCTGGTCGAACTTGGAGAAGAACATATGAGAACCGGAGCTCTGATTGTTTATACATCCGCCGATTCAGTTCTGCAGATTGCGGCACATGAAGATATCATCCCAATTGAAGAACAGTATAAAATCTGTAAAATCGCACGCGAGCTGACTCTTGATGAAAAATATATGGTAGGCCGTGTGATTGCCAGACCATTCGTTGGCGAACCCGGAAATTTCCAAAGAACATCAAACAGACATGATTATGCGTTAAAGCCATTTGACCGCACAGTAATGAATGAAATGGCTGATGGCGGACTTGATGTAGTGGCAATTGGGAAAATCTCCGATATTTATGATGGAGAGGGAGTAACTGAGGCCATTCGCACAACATCAAATATGGATGGAATGGATAAGCTGATCGAAACGTTTGATAAAGAATTTACAGGCCTGAGCTTTGTAAATCTGGTGGACTTTGATGCATTATTTGGCCATAGACGTGATCCGGAAGGGTATGGAAAAGCTCTTGAAGAGTTTGATGAACGACTGCCTGAAGTATTTGAAAAAATGCAGGATGGCGACTTATTAATGATTACCGCAGACCACGGCAATGACCCTGTCCATCATGGCACAGATCATACGAGAGAATACGTTCCGCTTCTTGTTTATTCAAAAGATATGAAAGAAGGGAAAGAGCTTCCGGTCAGTGAAACCTTTGCAGATATTGGGGCGACTATAGCAGATAACTTTAATGTGAAAATGCCGGCCTATGGCAAAAGCTTTTTGAACCAACTGAAATAATTACATTAAAAAAAGCAGATGAGGAGATTGAAAATGGATTACAGCAAAATTCAAAATGCAGCTGAATTTCTTAAAAATAAATATACAGGCCAGGCAAAGATTGGGCTGATTTTAGGCTCAGGACTTGGTGTATTGGCAGACGAAATCGAAGAACCGGTTAAGATTCCTTACAATGAAATCCCTGATTTCCCTGTATCAACAGTAGAAGGTCATGCAGGACAGCTAGTATTTGGGCGTTTGAACGGGATTGAAGTGGTTGCTATGCAAGGCCGATTCCATTATTACGAAGGATATTCATTTGATAAGGTAACTTTTCCTGTAAGAGTTATGAATGAGATGGGTGTTGAGAAGCTCATTGTTACGAATGCGGCAGGCGGAGTGAATGAAACCTACTCTCCAGGAGATTTAATGCTAATTTCTGATCATATCAACAATATGGGCAGCAATCCTTTAATCGGTCCTAATGATTCCCGCATGGGTCCGCGTTTTCCGGATATGTCAGAAGCATATTCCAAAGAATTGAGAAAACTTGCCAGAGGGCTAGCCGAAAAGCTGAACCTGAAGATTCAGGAAGGAGTATATGTCGGCAATACAGGCCCAACATATGAAACCCCTGCAGAAGTTCGCATGCTGAGAACAATGGGCGGAGATGCGGTCGGCATGTCAACTGTCCCTGAAGTTATCGTGGCACAGCATTCAGGCATGAAGGTCCTTGGAATTTCCTGTATCTCAAACATGGCTGCGGGCATCCTTGACCAGCCGCTTAACCATGAAGAAGTAATCGAAACAACAGAAAAAGTCAAAGCTGACTTCCTTCGTTATGTGAAAGCAATCGTTAAGGAATTTGGTGCATAAGCTTATTAACTTTGGCGTGTATGCTTCTAACTTGGTTTAATAACGAATAATGAAAGTGGTGTTTGTTGATGAGAATGGTAGATCTTATTGAAAAGAAAAGAGACGGACTGGAGCTAACGGCAGAAGAAATTCAATTCGTCATTAAAGGATACACAGACGGCTCAATCCCGGATTATCAGGTAAGTGCATTAACAATGGCAATCTTCTTTCAGGGAATGACAGAGAACGAAAGAGCCAATTTAACTATGGCAATGGTTGAATCCGGTGATCAAATCGACTTATCCAAAATTGAAGGAATCAAAGTAGATAAACACTCAACTGGCGGTGTAGGTGATACAACTACACTAGTACTGGGCCCGCTTGTAGCTGCATTAGGTGTTCCGGTTGCGAAAATGTCAGGGCGCGGGCTTGGACATACAGGCGGAACAATCGACAAGCTTGAGGCTGTTGAAGGATTCCATGTTGAAATAGAGAATGAAGAATTTATTAAGCTTGTTAATCAAAATAAAATTGCAGTCATTGGCCAGAGCGGGAACTTAACGCCTGCTGACAAAAAGTTATATGCGCTGCGCGATGTAACAGCCACAGTTGACAGTATCCCACTGATTGCAAGCTCGATTATGAGCAAAAAAATCGCTGCAGGTGCTGACGCCATCGTTCTTGATGTTAAGACAGGCGCCGGCGCATTTATGAAGACACTTGACGATTCACGTGAATTAGCAAAAGCAATGGTCCGTATTGGGAATAATGTTGGCAGAAACACAATGGCTGTTATCTCAGATATGAGCCAGCCGCTTGGTTATGCCATTGGCAATGCCCTCGAAGTAAAGGAAGCTATCGATACATTAAGAGGCGAAGGACCTGAAGATCTGACTGAGCTTTGCCTGACCCTTGGAAGCCATATGGTTTTCCTTGCGAAAAAAGCGGATTCATTGAAGGAAGCACGCGAAAAATTAGAGAATGCTATGAAGGACGGTTCAGCTTTAGAAACATTTAAAGTATTCTTAAGCTCACAAGGCGGAGATGCGTCAGTTGTCGATGATCCGGAGAAACTGCCTCAGGCAAAATATACATTTGAATTAGAAGCTAAGCAGGATGGCTATGTTTCTGAAATTGTTGCCGATGAAATTGGAACTGCAGCCATGCTGTTGGGAGCAGGAAGAGCAACAAAGGAATCAGAAATTGATCTGGCAGTCGGCCTGATTTTAAGAAAGAAAATCGGCGAACGTGTACAGAAGGGCGATTCTCTCGTCACCATCTGCAGCAACTTCGAAAATGTAGAAGAAGTAAGAACTATGCTTTATGAAAACATTAAGCTATCCACAGAAAAAGTAGAGGCACCAGTATTAATTCATGAAGAAATAACTGAATAATAGGGAAGCAAAAAGCCGCCGGGGGATCATGTCCGGCGGCTTTTTGGCGTGGAGCTGAACTGTATAATTTCTTTTTAGTCTTCGATAACTGTATAAATTTTCTTTAACTGGAAAAAATGGAGGCTATAAAGAATGGAGGTATTGTGTGATGAAACGACTCGTCTCATTAATGTTAATAGCATTATTAATGGCAACAATGTTTGTTCCTTCCGGATTTGCAAGAGAAAGCAGTGCAGATCTGGCGGATAATGTGAAATCCGCAATTCTTATCGAACGTGATACCGGTTCGGTATTGTATGAAAAAAACAGCGGTGAGCAGCTTCCTCCTGCCAGCATGACAAAAGTCATGACCATGCTCTTAATTATGGAAGCGTTAGATGAAGGAAAGCTGTCATGGGATGAGAAAATCCGGACAAGCGAATATGCGGCATCAATGGGCGGTTCGCAAATCTTCCTGGAGCCAGGTGAAGAAATGACCACCAAACAAATGCTTCAGGGGATTGCAATTGGTTCCGGCAATGATGCATCCGTTGCAATGGCTGAGAGAATTGCCGGTTCAGAAGAAGCTTTTGTTGAAATGATGAATAAAAAGGCAAAGGAATTAGGGCTGAAAAATACCCAATTCCAAAACCCTACAGGCTTGTCAGCTAAGGAACATTACAGTACTGCACATGATATGGCCATAATGGCCAAAGAGCTTCTTAAATATGAGAAAATAACTGATTTTACAGGCACATATGAAGCCTATCTTCGTGAAGACACAGATAAAAAATTCTGGCTGGTCAATACAAATCGCCTTGTGCGTTTTTATCCTGGTGTTGATGGCCTCAAAACCGGTTTTACCTCTGAAGCAAAATACTGTCTGACGGCAACAGCCGAGAAAGACGGTATGCGGGTTATAGCCGTGGTTTTTGGCGCACCGACTTCAAAAGAACGCAATGCCCAAGTGACTAAAATGCTCGACTTTGCATTCAGCCAATATAAGACACACCCAATGTACGAAAGAAATCACGTTCTTGGAAAAGTAGAAGTCAGCAAAGGCGAAAAGAAGATGGTTGAAGCCCTGACCAGTGAACCGATTTCACTTTTAACTAAAAAAGGTGAAAGCATTAAGGAAATTGAACAGAAGATAACTTTAAATAAAAAAATTAAAGCTCCTGTCCAAAAGGGTGATCAGATCGGAACATTAACCTTGAAAAAGGATGGAAAAGTCTTAGTTGAAAGTCCTTTAGTTGCTAAAGAAAACAGCAGTGAAGCATCATGGTGGACATTGTTTAAACGATCCATGGGATTGTTTTCTAAGACCGAATAATATACTTTTGTCGAAAAACATCCCTATGATAATTATTTTTAGCGAAAATACACTAGTTTTGTCTCCAGGAAGGAAATGAAGCTCCAGGCATCGAAATTGACTCACTATAAAGGCGGATACCGGAATTTTATAGGATTCCGGATTATCCTATCCGGAGGAAAAGCAAAAGCATAAGCTGCTTTTTCAGTTGCGGATACCAGATAAGGAGGCTAAGATAGTGAGTCTTAACATTAATTTGGAAGTAAAACATGATGTCTTATGTATTCGTTTAAGCGGGGAACTGGACCATCATTCGGCAGATGAACTTCGTGAACAGGCGACAAAGGCGATTGAAGATCATGACATCCATCATATTATATTAAACCTTGAGCAGCTTTCCTTTATGGATAGTTCAGGGCTGGGAGTGATTTTGGGCCGCTACAAACAAATAAAACAGAAGCATGGTGAAATGGTTGTTTGTGCGATTTCTCCAGCAGTGCAGAGACTATTTGATATGTCGGGTTTATTTAAGATAATCCGTTTAGAACCGACAGAAGAAAACGCACTGCACAGATTGGGGGTTGCCTGAACGATGAAAAATGTGATGAACCTCGAATTTAGTGCGCTTAGCCAAAATGAATCATTCGCCCGTGTCACTGTTGCTGCTTTTATTGCCCAGCTTGATCCGACAATGGACGAACTGACAGAAATTAAAACGGTCGTTTCTGAAGCTGTAACCAACTCCATTATTCACGGCTATGAAAATGATTCTAATGGGGTTGTCTATATTACTGTCCTGATTGAAGATGGATTCATTGATCTGACCATTAAGGATAAAGGAATTGGGATTATGGATGTGGAAGAGGCGCGGCAGCCTTTATTTACAACAAAACCTGAATTGGAAAGATCGGGTATGGGCTTTACCATCATGGAAAATTTCATGGACGAAATCGAAATCAAATCGCAGCCGGGAATGGGCACAGAGATCCGATTAAGGAAGCATTTATCAAATAGTAAAATGCTATGCAATTAAGGGAGTCTTGCTATGGATGTGGAGGTTAAAGCAGAGAAGGGCCAAACCTATTTAAAGGACAATGAAGTCAAGGAGCTAATAAAGCAAAGCCAAAGCGGAGATCAGGGTGCAAGGGACAGAATTGTTCAAAAAAATATGCGTCTTGTCTGGTCTGTCGTTCAGAGATTCTTGAATAGAGGATATGAACCTGATGACCTCTTCCAGATTGGCTGTATCGGCTTATTAAAATCGGTTGATAAGTTTGATCTCAGTTATGATGTAAAGTTTTCGACCTACGCGGTTCCAATGATTATTGGAGAAATCCAAAGGTTCATACGGGATGATGGAACGGTAAAAGTAAGCCGTTCTTTAAAGGAAATGGGCAATAAAATCAGGAAAGCCAAGGACGAGTTATCAAAAACGCTTGGCCGCATCCCAACCGTTACAGAGCTTTCCGAGTTCCTGGAAATTTCTCCTGAAGATATCATCCTTGCACAGGAAGCAAGCAGGATCCCTTCTTCAATACATGAAACAGTGTATGAAAATGACGGAGATCCCATTACACTGCTCGATCAGATTGATGATGGCAATGAAGGAAAATGGTTTGATAAAATAGCATTAAAAGAAGCGATCCGAGAATTGGATGAGAGGGAAAGACTGATTGTTTACTTGCGCTACTATAAAGATCAGACTCAATCCGAAGTGGCAGCGAGGCTTGGCATTTCCCAGGTGCAGGTGTCGCGTCTGGAAAAAAAGATACTACAGCAAATGAAAGACCGGATGGATATTTAAATCCATCCGGTCTTTCATTTTTTATTTAACAGCCAATTATTGGAGTTCATGAAGCTAATATATGTAATCCATACTAAATATAGACACAAAAGCGAAAAGCTCTAAATAGGCGAACAGAATTCGAAGAGGATATCACTTTGTGGGAAGTGAGCATATTGGAAAAAACAGTTTATATCCGCTTGCGGCATCGGCTGCAAATACGGCCCAATCAGAGAATACTGCTGAAAGATATTGCACAGGTCATTGCCGATGATAACATTTACGAAAAGCTTTGTGCACTTCCGCTTTATCAAGTAAGCGAGCAGGACCGGAATATTGTCGTAATTGATGTTATGAAGGTAATTAGGATCATCACCCAGTTATTAACAAACATTGAAGTCCAGTCAATCGGGCCGGCTCAGGCGGTAGTCGAGGTTGTTACAAAGAAGCGTAAAGTATCATTTCCTCTATTTCTGCTGGTTTGGCTGCTTCTGTTCATTGGTGCTGCCCTCGCTATTATGAATTTTCATGAAGATGTAAGCATGCAGGCTGTACAGCTTAGAATTTACACTCTCATAACCGGGGAAGTGGACAGCAGGCCTCTCATTTTTCAAATTCCCTATTCGATTGGCCTCGGGCTTGGCATGATCATTTTCTTTAACCATGTTTTTAAGAAGCGGCTGAACGAAGAGCCAAGCCCACTGGAAGTAGAAATGTTCAATTATCAGCTTGATCTTGATAACTATGTTGCATTGAAAGAAAACAAGGAGAGTATGAAGTATCTTGATGACCATTAATGTTGTCCTGGTAATGATCATAGGATTTGCAGGCGGGCTCGCTGTTGGCTCAGGTTTTGTTGCTTTCCTGGCTGTTTTGGGCATTATCCCAAGGCTTACCCAACTGAGCAAAACAATGAAGATGATTCATTATTATGAAGCTGCAGTTGTGATGGGGGCTTTGGCTGGTGCACTGGCAACTTTATGGAATCCGGTTTTTCACCTGACAGCCATTTTACTAATACCCATTGGGCTTGCTTCAGGCATATTTATTGGCATGCTGGCAGCGGCTTTAACTGAAGTGCTGAATGTTTTTCCAATCCTTGCGAAAAGAATCGGTGTAGATGGGAAGATTGTCATTTTATTGATGGCATTTGTATTTGGAAAGGTGTTCGGATCACTGTTTCAATGGATTTATTTTGTAAATAAATAAGCAATCGGCTGGGCATATTTAAGAAAAATGAGGATTCGGAAAGGAAAAACTGCTATGGATGAACGGAGGCACGTCATTCTTATAACTGATGGCGATGATTTTGCAAGAAAGACAGTGGAGCATGTTGCGAAGGAAATCGGAGGAAGATGCCTATCTTTGTCGCATGGAAACCCTTCTGTCTTGAACGGTCAGCAAATCGTCAAGCTGATAAAAAAAGTCTCCCATGATCCCGTATTGGTCATGTTTGATGACAGCGGGTTTATCGGGGAGGGAGCCGGAGAGAATGCGCTGAAATATGTTGCGTGCCATAAAGATATCGATGTTCTGGGAGTCATAGCAGTTGCCTCAAAAACAAGACAGGCCGAGTGGACAAAAGTAGATGTATGTATTGATAACAACGGGGAGTTGACTCCATACGGAGTTGATAAGTTCGGAGTACCCGAGATGGAAATTGGCAGAATTAATGGTGATACCGTTTATTGTCTTGATCACCTTGATGTGCCGATAATCGTGGGAATTGGCGATATCGGAAAGATGTCTAAAAAAGATCATTATGAATTAGGTTCGCCAATTACTAAAAAGGCAGTAGAGCTTATATTGGAAAGGAGCGGCTATTATGACACGAAACAAGACGAAGGATGATAAGACACCTATATTTGAGTCCGTGCATGAAATTGAAAAATATATGAAAAATAGAGTTGGCCTGGGCGAAAGCTTCGATCTGGGTGTCAGAAAGCTAACGATCTTAAGGAAGGATGTTCATTTCTATTATATTAATGGACTGACGGATACGAGTTATATCATTGCCATCATTGAGAGTCTGGTTGGGATCAATGACAGTGAAAAACTTTCCTCTAACCTATTTAAAATCATCGAAAACAGGCTGAGGCACCAATCCATTGAACACATTAAAACAATGGATGAACTGGTTGATCAGGTGCTATCAGGCCTGATTGTCGTTGTGGGCGAGGGTGAGGGTGAGGGGCTTGTCATCGATGTCAGAAGCTATCCCGGAAGAACCCCGCAGGAGCCGGATACTGAAAAAGTTGTCCGTGGCTCAAGAGATGGCTATGTAGAAAATATTATAGTAAACACAGCTTTGACCCGCAGAAGGATTAGAGATGAACGGCTGCGCTTTGAAATCATGCGTGTTGGTGAACGATCTAAAACAGATGTCGCCATTGGGTTCATTAAAGATGTAGCTAATAAGGATTTAGTTGATTTAATTAGAAAAGAGTTAAAAGCGATTGAAATTGATGGCATTACAATGGCTGATAAAACTGTCGAGGAATTTCTTTTAAAGCAGGGATACAATCCCTTCCCGCTGGTTCGGTATACGGAAAGAGCAGATGTGGCAGCAGCACATTTGCTTGAAGGGCATGTCATTATATTTGTTGATACTTCACCAAGTGTTATTATTACACCTACAACATATTTTCACCATTTGCAGCATGCAGAAGAATACAGGCAATCGCCGGCAGTCGGCACATTTGTCCGCTGGATTCGTTTCTTAGGCTTATTGTCATCAATTGTATTGCTGCCGCTTTGGTTTTTGTTCGTTTTGGAGCCTTCACTCCTGCCTGAAAGAATTGCGTTTGTCGGTCCTAATGAAGAAACGAATGTTCCTGTCATTGTCCAGCTGTTCCTCGCAGATGTCGGGGTTGAATTCCTAAGGATCGCCGCCATTCATACGCCAACTCCGCTTTCAACCGCAATGGGTTTGATAGCAGCAGTACTTATTGGGCAAATTGCCATTGATGTCGGTTTGTTTGTACCGGAGGTCATCTTGTATGTAGCACTCGCAGCAATTGGAACATTTGCAACGCCAAGCTATGAATTGAGTATTGCCAATAAAATTGTAAGGCTTGGCCTCCTTATAGCTGTTGCAATTTTCCATACACCAGGCTTGGTGGTAGGGCTTACTTTGACGATTCTTCTGCTTGCAAGCATCAAATCATTGAACACACCATATCTTTGGCCGTTTATTCCATTCAGCCCGGTGGCTTTAACCCAAATCCTGATTCGCCGTTCTATGCCCGGTTCAAAGATCAGGCCAAGCATTGTCCAAACCAAAAATCGTTACAAGCAGCCTGTAAAATAAGAAATATGCGTATTGCCGATTGCTAAGATACACGAAATATGGTAAAGTTTTTTTAATTAAATAAAGGATTAAAGGAAACAGAATAGACAGTCTCTTGGGAAGCTGTCTATTTCTTTCATAAATTGTTCAGTCTCGGGGGCAGGACACCTGAGGAAAAGGAAGAGGGGGAACCATGTTTTTTCACGGCACCATGAAGGCAAATGACAAAGGGCATCTTGAAATTGGCGGTATGGATACCGTCGAACTCGCCAGTCAATTTGGAACACCTTTATATGTATATGATGTGGCATTAATAAGAGAAAGAGCCAGGGGCTTTAAGCAAACTTTCGAGAAGCTTGGAATAGAAGCACAAGTTGCATATGCGAGCAAAGCTTTTTCGACAGTGGCAATGGTTCAGCTTGTAGATGAAGAAGGTCTTTCATTGGATGTAGTATCAGGAGGAGAGTTATACACTGCTCTTGCTGCAGATTTTCCATCTGAAAGAATCCACTTTCACGGGAACAATAAAAGCAGAGAAGAACTTGAGATGGCTCTAAAGAATCATGTCGGCTGCATTGTTGTCGATAATTTTTATGAACTGGAATTATTAGAGCAGATTTGTGAATCACTTGCAGTTAAAACAAAAATTTTACTGAGGGTCACGCCTGGAATCGAAGCTCATACCCATGACTATATCTTAACGGGCCAGGAGGATTCAAAATTTGGATTTGACCTGCAGAATGGCCAGGCTGAAAAGGCTCTGCAAATAGCACTGAATTCAAGCTGGATTGAAATGCTCGGACTGCACTGTCATATCGGGTCTCAGATTTTCGATACAACAGGCTTCATACTGGCTGCTAAGAAAATCTTTGAGAAGATGGCAGAGTGGAAAGAAAAGCATGCATATGAACCTAAAGTGCTTAACTTAGGCGGAGGTTTTGGAATCCGCTATACAGAAGATGATGATCCGATTCATGCATCTCAATATGTTGAAGAAATTATCGGGGAAGTTAAAAAACAGGCTGAACATTTTTCCATGAAGATGCCGGAAATTTGGATTGAGCCGGGGCGTTCCCTAGTGGGAGATGCCGGAACAACTTTATACCAGACTGGGTCACGCAAAGAGGTTCCAAATGTAAGAAATTATCTCGCTGTGGATGGCGGCATGAGTGACAATATCAGGCCGGCCCTTTATCAGGCTAAGTATGAAGCGGTATTGGCAAACCGTGTGCTGGATAAGCCGGAAGAAACAGTATCAATTGCCGGAAAGTGCTGTGAATCAGGCGATATGCTTATTTGGGATTTGCCTCTTCCAAAAGCAGTGGATCAAGACCTCCTGGCTGTTTTCTGTACAGGAGCATACGGTTATTCCATGGCAAATAATTATAATCGAATCCCAAGACCTCCTGTAGTTTTTATTGAAAATGGTGAGGCAAAGCTGGTTGTTAAAAGGGAAACATACGAGGATATATTACGATTGGATCTGCCGATTAATGAAAAAATAAAGAATTAAGCTGCCCGCTAAGGCAGCTTAATTTTTTTTAAGAAAAGAAGGCTTTAATCGCATCTATTACACTAGTGAAAAAACGTTTTAGGCTTTCTAAAAATCCCTGGCCTTCTTCACTTTCAAGGTATTTGGAAATTTTGTCTTTTGCCTGGTTAAGCTGTTCACCTACCTGGTTCCAATCGATATCAAGCTCTTTTAGCTTGTTAAATAAATCTATTAAGCTTTGAATCTCCTGTTCGGTCAGAGTGATGCCAAGGTCCTTTGCTGCATTTTCGATAATTGTTCTGAGTTCTGCATCGGTTTCAGGTGAATTTTTGGCCATTTCCTCTTTGATTTTGGCAATTAAAGCAGCTGCATTCTCGTTTCCAACCGAATCGCCAAGCTTGGCTGTTTCCACCATTTCCTCATTTGCCGCCTGTTTTACATCTTCAGGGATCGTTTTTTCGGCTGAAATCTCATATGCCTTAATAATGCCTGTTAAAGCAGCTGTTCCAGAAACATTTGCAGGTGCTGTAATATAAATTTTTGCATCTTTTACACCAGCAGTAATCAAAGCATTAATGTACATTTCATCAGTGACCCAATTAATATTTTTAGTCTCGACTTCAAGACCGGAGCCTTGTTTTGCTACTGTGACTGCCGAAGAAGATATCGCTCTTGTTCCTATAAGAGCTTTAGAGATATAATTTCCAAGATATTGATGTTCTTCCTCATTTGAAACAGTAATGATGGTCGCATCTTTCGGAGCTTTCATTTCAGCCAGAAGCATGTTTTTTTGTTCTTCTGATAGATTCTCACCTAATGTGACAATTACATCACCTTCCGCCATATCAGCAAATGCCTGTATCGGCAAAATAAATAATAGCGACATTATGAATAGTAGTAGCATTTTATTCCATTTCATGCGGTTACCTCCCGGAGCAAAAATAGGGAAGCCATTTATGCCAGTTCTGCGGCTCGCTTAATGGCTTCCTGTAAATAGACGATTCTTTCAGCGAAAAAGTTTCAACTCTCCCCTAACAGAAACCTTAGCTCAAAATGCCTATTTCAGCAAGCAGAATGGAATTATGAGAAAGAATAGTGTAAAATGAATGATAGTTTGTAAGTCATAGGATTTATATATAAATGGGGGCAGTAAAGAAATATGAAAAAAAGCAATTGGCTTCTTTTTATAATATTGCTTGTGTTAAGCATCGGATGGGGACTTGTTTACTGGTTCTTTATAGTATAGGCTTTGCCGAAGGCGTCAAGGCAATGAATTAGCCGGTTTTATTCGAAAATAGCAACATTCAGCATGAATACATATACTGTTATGAAAAGTTTACAAACTTTAAAATATGGGAAAAATAGTTTATGATGTTTTTATTCAAATAATGAGGGATTAATATGCTAATTCGATATAAAAAGTCATTTGAAAAAATTGCAATGGGTCTTTTATCTTTCATGCCTAATGAAAAAGACTTGAAAAGGCTGCAGCAGACGATGAAGCAATATGAATCAGAAGAAAATCGGCAGCTGTTTTTGTGGAAGGAAGGCGAAGATATCATTGGGCTGGTCGGCGTTACTTCAAGTGATCAGACAATGGAGATTCAGCATATCTCTGTTAACCCGTCACACCGGCATCAAGGCATTGGCAAAACAATGATCAAAG
Organism: Bacillus sp. 7894-2; assembly: GCF_002272225.1. Taxonomy (NCBI): domain Bacteria; kingdom Bacillati; phylum Bacillota; class Bacilli; order Caryophanales; family Bacillaceae; genus Bacillus; species Bacillus sp. 7894-2. The sequence goes on along the minus strand of NZ_NPDG01000089.1, from coordinate 11,612 downwards.
CATTGGATGAACTATATCCTGGAAAAACTTTAACTGCAACCGATGAAACCGAATCTTTTCTAAGCAAATGTGATGTTAATTAACAAAAGTGGAAGTGTCTGCACAAACCCGCATCCGGTCAGCTTAACCGCTATCGGGGTTCAGCAATATGCTTTGCTACATGGAAAAGGCAGTGAATAAATTATTCCTGCCTTTTTTTCCGGTTCAGGGCATCAAGTCTTTCTTTAATAACCATGGTTCTATCCCTTCTTTTATGGCGGTGCACAATATCTTTATCTGATAAGTTGCTGTCAAAGCACCAGGAAAATCCCTCGGATGCGGAGGACTTCATACATTCTTCCTTAAGTAATGGATCTATAATTGGCAAGTTAACGCTGGAGTAATGTCCGCGGTTTTGAATCAGTACGAGCCTGTTCTTAAGATCCTTTATTAATTGATGTGTATCCAGACCCAGTGCCTGTATTTCTTCAGCTCTGCTCTCCAAAATGACGATTCCTTTGCGGAGGGTTCGTTCAGCCCCATTTAAATTCTCTCTTCGATGATGATAAAAAGAAACTGCCATAAGAATTAACCCGACCCATACAGACTTTTTATTGTTTGGATCCGTACTCTTCCAATATTCCTCCAGTATTTCGTGACATTCAAAATAATCTCGGTCACCATGAAAGTGGACCAGGAACTCAATATATTTATCAGGATACATACTTTCACTCCTTGACAATTCATACTTCATTTTACCACAGCACAATCGATTATCAGAAAAATAAAAACCCGGCTCTTTAACCGGGCTTTAACAGCTGATAAATCAGTATATATATTGGTAATTTTGGGTTTCTGACAGGACTGCCATGTCTATCGGCAAATTTGCAGAATCAGCTTTTTAGAAGAACCAGGAAGCTCCGACAATAATTAATAGGATGAACAAAACGACAATTAAAGCAAACCCGGTTCCGCAATCTCCAAATCCAGTATTAGACATATAAAATACCTCCTGTATCTTTATTTCCCTACATCGTATGTAGGCAATTGCCTTATTGATTGGGCGGATCAAAAAATTTTACGAATGATGCAGGGGCATTGCTGACATCAGGGTTATTTTTCTATTGGATAACATCCATGAATAATCTATACTAGATATAGCCTTTTGGCATTTAAGGGAATTTATATTAGGAAAATTTGGTGGGTATTTTATGCAATATGATCATTATAACGTCAAAATAGATGCTTTTGAGGGGCCTCTGGATCTTCTTCTTCATCTTATTAACAGGCTGGAAATTGATATCTATGACATTCCTGTATCAGAAATTACCGAGCAGTACCTCATTTATATACATACAATGAAGGAGCTTCAGCTTGACGTAGCTAGCGAATATCTCGTAATGGCTGCAACACTTCTGGCAATTAAAAGCAAAATGCTGCTGCCAAAGCATGATGAGGAAGAGCTCGAGGATGAATTTGGATTGGAAATGGAAGAAGACCCCAGAGATGAACTTGTGGAACGGCTGATTGAATACCGTAAATATAAGGAAGCTGCAGAGGAGCTCAAGGAGCGGGAACAGGATAGAAGTTTAATGTATACAAAGCCGCCTGCAGACCTTTCGGAATATGTGAATGAAACACAGCAGGAAAAAGCTGATTTGAATGTAAGTCTTTATGATATGCTTGGCGCTTTGCAAAAGTTATTAAGAAGGAAGAAACTGCAAAGGCCGCTTTCTGCAAAAGTTGCCCGCCAGGAGATTCCCATTGAGAAGCGGATGTCTGAAATTGTAGAACAGTTAAGAAATGTAAAGGGCAGGAAAAAATTCACCGATCTTTTTCCGGTATCGGACAGAGAGCATATAGTAGTAACTTTCCTGGCGGTACTGGAGTTAATCAAGCGAAATGAAATTCAGATTGAGCAGAACAAAAATTTCTCTGATATTTTTGTAGCTTCCATGGAAGGAGGAAATTAGTGTGGAGATCGTTAATTGGAAGGGGATAGCCGAAAGCCTCCTGTTTGCAGCTGGTGATGAAGGTTTGTCTCTTAAGCAGATTGCCCATGTGCTGGAGGTGGAAGAGAATCAGGCCCGTGAAATAATGGACAGTCTTATGGAAGACTACAATACTGGCAGCCGCGGAATAATGGCTGTTGAATTGGCAGGGACTTTTCAGCTGGTTACGAAAAAAGAGTTTTCCCCATACCTGAAGAAGCTGGTAGAGTCTCCTTCTGCCGCTTCCCTTTCTCAGGCGGCACTCGAGACACTCGCAATTATTGCTTACAGACAGCCCATTACAAGGACAGAGATTGAGGAGATTAGGGGAGTCAAGACAGAGAGGCCTCTTCATACATTATCCGCAAAAGCCCTGATTAAAGAAGTTGGACGGGCAGACGGAACAGGGCGTGCCTATCTGTACGGAACAACTAAAGAATTCCTTGATTATTTTGGCCTTAAAAGCATAGAAGAGCTTCCGCCACTCCCGGATAAGATAAGTGAAGAAGAGGATTCATTACAGGAAGAGGCTGATTTATTCTTTGAAAAGTTCCAGGAGCTCGATTCTTGAGTTTTCTGACACATTACATAGGAAGTGTGGTAAAATAGATTTAAATTTTTCCCTTTCCTTTAATACATATTAATCTTGTAAACCATCGGGAAATAGGAGGGTTTTGCTTGCTGATTAAACATTGCAGGGGATATGAGCTTGAAAAAGAAAAGCCAAACACCTCGGAAGATTTTTTTAACAGAAGTGAGATTGTGTTCGAAGAAGATGGACAGGAGAAGACTTTTCATGTTTTATATGTCCGTTTCTTTGATGAAGCCATGAATGAGTTCACACCATATGACCAGGATCCAGTCTTTAAGGCTGGTTCCAGAGAAGTTCAGTTCAGGGATATTGTGGCTCTTTCATGTTTATTAAAGAACCCGGGTTTTAGACATCGCAAACGAATTTATCTTAATTCAAAGGCTGATTTTGCATCCTATTTTCAGGATCTGGACTTTTCCAGGCTTCCCTCCATTTTTGAAGCGCTGGAGAGTAAAAAATCCTATGACCTGCGATCACCTTTAGACTTCATTGTTCAACCGCAACAATAGCCAGTGTATAATTATGGGGGTGTAATGGATGGGGAATTCAATTGTTAAATCACAGATGGAAGATGTGAAAAATTTCCTCGGTAATAGCGTTGCCGCATTTGAAGATTTCTTAAATAATACAACAATAAAAGATCTTGAAGCAGAACAACAAGGGAATGCGAATTATTATAAAAGTATCCTCTCACATGTTAGAAAACTCCTTGTATATTGTGAAGAAGGACTTGATACCAGCACGATCATATTAAAAAGTGACCCTTTCCAAAAAGGGGCTGCCGAAAAGACGTTATACCGGATTTACCATCAATGCATTGAAGAGTTTTTTTCTCCGAAAAATGATGCATGGTTTGAGAATAGCCGTTCAGCATATACAGGAAAAAACTCAATCCAGTTTCATGATGAAGTTCCAGACAGCCTCAAAACAATGTTCAGGCAGCTGGAAGGAGAGTTCCAAAGGGTTCGTGAGGAACTTGAATATTACGAAACCGATTACCGGACAAAAATGATTCAATCAAAATAGCATGGGAAGTGGAGAACAGCAGGCAGCTGTTCTTTTTTTACAGGGAGATTTCCTTTTTCATTGGAAAACGTACAAACTTTCACTCATACAAATAGAAAGTGAGCTATTTATGGAAGCGAGTGAGGGGTTGTATGAGTAAAATGGAAGATTACATTAAGGACGTTACGAAATGGAACAAAGAGCTAAGAGATTTTTTAGACTCCGAGGATGTTGAGCAGAACAATGAATTGTGGCAGAGGCTGGATCATTTTACCGAAATAATGGATGGAATAAACGGCCCACTGGATATAGAAGCTTTGGAAAAGCTGCAGAAACAAGTGGACTCTATTCATTCGGATATGGAGAATTACTTTTCCAATAGACAGCAGCTTGGAAATATCTATATGAATGAAACGTATATTTCTGCGGGAAAGCATATTTTACCCCCGCTCCCTTACGATTACAGCGCACTTGAACCGCATATCTCAGGGGAAATTATGAGGCTGCATCATGATAAGCATCATCAATCATATGTAGATGGCTTGAACAAAGCAGAGGTAATGCTTCAAAATGCGAGAAATAATAATGATTACAGCCTAGTAAAACACTGGTCCCGGGAGCTTGCCTTTCATGGTTCCGGTCATTATTTGCATACGATTTTCTGGAATAATATGAGTCCGGAAGGCGGTGGGAAACCTTCAGGTGCACTCCTGAAGGAAATGAACAAATACTTCGGGAGCTTTGAGAATTTCAAAAGCCACTTCACTGAAGCAGCCAAGCAGGTAGAAGGAGTGGGCTGGGCAATACTAGTATGGTCTCCAAGAGCCCGCAGGCTCGAAATACTTCAATCGGAAAGGCATATGCTTTTAACCCAGTGGGATACAATCCCTCTGCTGGCTTTGGATGTATGGGAACATGCTTATTATCTGCAATATAAAAATAACCGTGGTGATTATATTAAAAGCTGGTGGAATGTTGTCAACTGGAAGGATGTAGAAAACAGGTATTTAAAAGCATCTGAATTAAAATGGAGGCCTTTCTAAATAGAGCAGAAATAAGCAACAGGGGAGTACAAAGCGTATTCCCCTGTTTTTTGATGTACAAGCCATTTTTAAATCCACAATACAAGTCAAACATAATAGTCATATCACTACTTGTCCTGCATAAACTTGTACAAATAAATGAAAACATGCGGCTCCTTCTTTTATGGGAGACCGTGTATTTCGCTCAATCTGACATCCACAAAGGAGACGGGGTTTTGTGCAATGAAAATGTTTAGCAGGCTGATGGCCATAGCTTTGGTCACCGCGTTGATGATGATGAATTTTCCTCAGAAGACAGAGGCTTCAGTTTCAGTAAGTGCCCGGAGCGCAATATTAATGGAACAGGATTCCGGCCGTATCCTTTACCAGAAAGAAGCAAATGAAATGAGGAGAATAGCAAGCATTACAAAAATCATGACAGCAATTCTGGCCATAGAATCTGGAAAAATGGACGATATGGTTAAAATAAGTGATCGTGCTGTCAGAGCGGAAGGATCATCGATATATCTAAAGGCAGGAGAAAAAATAAAGCTTGAGGATCTGGTTTTCGGGCTAATGCTTCGTTCAGGCAATGACTCTGCAGTCGCAATCGCAGAACATGTTGGCGGAAGCCTTGAAGGATTTGGCTTTTTAATGAATAAGAAAGCTGAAGAAATCGGCATGAAGAATACCCATTTTGCAAACCCCCATGGTCTGGATGATCATGAAGACCATTATTCAACTGCGTATGATATGGCTCTGCTGACCAGGTATGCAATGAATAATGAGACTTACCAAAAGATTGCAGGAACAAAGGTGCACCGTGCACCAAACCCGAATGAAAGCTGGGACAGGGTGTGGAAAAATAAAAATAGACTCCTGACTGAATTATATGAGTATTGCACAGGAGGGAAAACAGGTTATACAAAAAGGGCGAAGAGAACTCTTGTAACAACAGCATCGAAGGGCAGTCTTAATTTGATTGCAGTCACTCTAAATGGGCCGGATGACTGGAATGACCATATTAATATGTATGAGACAGCTTTTAGAACCTATGATTCTGTAGAAGTCCTGCCTGAGGGAATTTTATCGGATATTGATGATGAATTTTATAAAGGCAGGGTTTATATAAAGAACTCATACAATTATCCTGTTACGAAAGAAGAGAAAAACAACTTTAAAATTGAAATAAAGCTGCTAAAGCCTGAATCAGAATGGGATGACGGCAGGACAACACCTGATGTGGTCGGTCAGGCAACTGTGTATTTTGAAGACCAGAAAATTAAAAAGCTCCCAATCTTTTATAAGCATGATGAGATAAAAGAGGATAAGTCGCTATTAGACTACTTTAAGGGTCTTTTCACCTCAATTGCAGGAGTGAAGACAAATGGTTAATATCATTTGGGTGATGCTTACAGCTATAGGCTTAGTTTTTGCTATGATAAACGGCACCATAAATGAAGTGAACGAAGCCATTTTCAATGGTGCAAAAGAAGCGGTCACGTTATGCATTGGTCTTATTAGTATTCTAGTTTTTTGGCTAGGAATGATGAAAATTGCTGAGGACGCCGGCCTGCTGAATAAGCTGGCTTCCTTATTCAGGCCAATTGTGAAGAAGCTTTTTCCAGAAGTGCCCGGTGATCATCCGGCAATGGGATATATGCTATCGAACATGATGGCCAATATGTTCGGTTTGGGAAACGCAGCTACCCCTCTCGGCATAAAAGCAATGGAAGAGCTGAAAAGATTGAATGGGGGAAAGAATGAAGCGAGCCGTTCTATGATAACCTTTTTGGCCATCAACACTTCAAGTCTGACCTTAATTCCTACAACCGTGATTGCCATACGGATGAATTATAATTCTGCCTCACCCACCGATATCGTAGGTCCTACCTTAGTGGCTACATTCTGCTCTACATTGGCCGCAATAATGATTGACCGTTATTTCTATTACCGAAGAACGCGAAAAGGATGAGGTTAGGATGGAGATTGTTTCAGCTGTTTCCCTTTGGTTAATTCCTATTTTAATAGGCTTTATATTAATATATGGAACATTTAAGAAAGTTCCTACCTATGAAAGCTTTACTGAAGGCGGAAAAGAAGGTATAAAAATTGCTGTATCCATTATTCCTTTTCTTGTCGGGATGCTTGTAGCCATATCGGTTTTCAGGGCTTCCGGTGCCCTGGAGTATTTTATGAATCTGATCAGGCCAGGACTGGAGGCAATTGGAGTGCCTCCTGATATTGTACCCTTGGCAATCATTCGTCCGATCTCAGGAACTGCAGCACTGGGAATGACCAGTGACTTAATTGCTGTCCATGGTCCCGACTCCTTCATAGGCAGGCTTGCCTCAGTTTTGCAGGGCAGCACAGATACAACTTTTTATGTCCTGACGGTCTACTTTGGAGCAGTGGGAATCAAAAAAATGGGTGATGCCCTTAAAGTCGGGCTGCTGGCCGATTTGGCAGGCATCATAGCATCCATTGTGATCGTAACACTTGTTTTTGGCAGTATGTAGCCATAAAAAGAAAATATCCAGTACAAAAGATGCCTGAGTGTGGGTATCTTTTTTATTTCACTTTCAAATCACAATCTTCATTAATTACAGTTTATTACTTACCTAAGCTGTTTTGGCAATGGTTTGCTTTGAAAACTTGACGAATTATGTCATAATTCATTAGGAGTGAAAAAGTATGAAGTATTGTTAATAAAACTTTGAGGTGACATAAATGGAAAGATTGCAGAAAGTTATTGCCCATGCGGGGGTTGCTTCGCGAAGAAAAGCTGAAGAGCTAATGGCTGAAGGCCGTGTAAGGGTTAACGGAAAAACAGTAAAGGAACTGGGTGTTAAGGTCTCTCCTTCTGACCGCATTGAAGTGGATGGAATACCGCTGGAGAGAGAGGAGCCTGTTTATTTTCTTCTCTATAAACCAAGAGGCGTCATTTCAGCCGTTTCAGATGACAAGGGCAGAAAAGTCGTCACGGATTTCTTTGAGGGAATCAAACAAAGAATATACCCTGTTGGAAGACTGGATTACGATACATCCGGAATCCTTATTCTTACCAATGACGGGGAGTTTGCAAATCTTTTAATGCACCCAAGCAATGAAATTGAAAAAGTCTATGTTGCCAAGTTGAAAGGCATCCCTTCAAAAGAAAAAATGAAGAGCCTTCAAAGAGGCATCGTGCTTGAAGATGGAAAAACAGCACCTGCCAGAACCAAGCTGTTATCAATGGATAAGAAAAAACAGACAGCTATTGTGGAAATCAGCATTCATGAAGGACGCAACCGCCAGGTTAGGAGGATGTTTGAAGCCATTGGACATCCTGTTCTGAAACTGAAGAGGGAGAGATATGGGTTCCTCACTCTGCAGGGATTATCAGCGGGGGATGCAAGAGAACTTACTGCCCATGAAGTTAAGCAGCTCCGGACACTTGCGATGAAGAAGAAATAATCAGCTTTTAGAAAAATTCATAGAAGTGTCACAGATACGCTAATTTGTAAACAATATAGGTATGATGAAAAATGCTATAATAGTATACAGCTATGAGGCAAAAATCTTTTCCATATGTTACATATAAATTTGTTAAGGTACGGTCTTTGGGCCTGATTAGGATGCCTTAGGAGGGGAAGTTTTTTATGAAGAAGCAGCGTCTGGTAATGAGAACAGTCATATTGCTTGTCCTTGGTGCTGCCGTGGCATATACGCTATACGCAAATTTTACGAAAGATAAAATTCAAAAGGTTGCTGTTGGGGAAAAGGCACCTGATTTTGTACTGACAGATATGGATGGCAATAAACACAGGTTATCCGATTATGAAGGACAGGGTGTTTTCCTGAATTTCTGGGGTACATGGTGCAAACCCTGTGAGAAAGAAATGCCATATATGAACAATCAATATGAGCAATTTAAAGATGAGGGTGTTCAGGTTTTGGCTGTTAATGTCGGCGAGACAGATTTAGCAGTAAATAAATTTTCTGAGCGTTACGATCTGGCATTCCCGATTGTAATTGATAAGGATGGCCAAGTCCAATCAGCTTACGGAATTAATCCTCTTCCTGCCACTTTTCTCATTGATAAAGATGGAAAGGTTGTCAAGTATATTACAGGCGAGATGACGGAAGAAACGATCAAGAACTATATGGAACAGATTAAACCATAAGTTACGGGGAGTTTTATATATGAAAGAAGTAAAATGCGACTGCGGCCATGTTAATCCCATAGGTACGATACTATGTGAGTCATGCGGGAAGGTATTGGAAGAAAAAGAAAAAGACAATAAACTTCTCGATATGCGGTATGAAGGCAGTGCACGCCGCTCACAAACCTATAATAAAACGATAATTGATAAGATATGGAATTTCTTCTCATCTGTTAAGGTGGGGGTCTGGCTGATCGTAATAACGCTGATAGCATCAGCTGTTGGAACAATACTGCCTCAGGAAATGTATATTCCGCCAATCATGCCTGCTGAAGAATATTATGAAGACCAATATGGATGGATTGGTAAATTATACTACGATCTTGGATTTCATAATCTCTACAGCTCATGGTGGTATTTGATTTTGGTTGCCTCAATCGGTATATCTCTTGTCATCTGCAGCCTGGATAGGGTTGTCCCTTTGTATAGAGCTTTAAAAAAGCAGAAGGTAAGCCGTCATGAAAGCTATCTGCAGCGCCAGAGGGTATTTGGTGCGTCACAGCCAGAAGATACTGATAAGGCCTTCACAATGGCAAAAGAAAAATTAAAATCCAAGAAATACAGCATCAGGGAAGAGAATGGAAATATCCTTGCTGAAAAAGGGCGTTTTTCAAGATGGGGCCCATACGTTAACCATGTGGGGCTTATCATATTTTTAATTGGCGGAATGCTCCGTTTTGTACCGGGCATGTATGTTGACAAAATTCTTTGGATCCGGGAAGGCGAAACAAAGGTCATTCCGGAAACCAATGGTGAATATTACCTTAAAAATGATGGCTTCATCCTTGAAATGTATGATAAAGAAAAAGATAACGAAGTGTTTGGAGAAGCGATTGATAAAGCAGGAATGGTAGCTAAAAATTATCAGTCCAATGTCACTCTTTATAAAAAACAGGGCGATACTGTTGCAGGTGAAGAGGCTGACCTCAAGAAAGTTAAGGACTATGAAGTCAAGGTTAATAAACCTCTTAAGTTTGAGAACTTTGCATTATATCAAGTAGATTATAAACTGAATGAACTTAACAAAATGTCATTTGCTCTTACAAATAAAAAAACGGGTGAGGAATACGGGGACTTAACAGTCGACCTGAATCATCCACAGGATGAATATGATCTTGGAAATGGCTATAAAGCAGAAGTTGTCAGCTATTTTCCCGATTTTGAATTTGATGAAAATGGAGAACCTGTTACAAAGTCCAGAATTCCTAATAATCCTGCCTTTGTTTTTAAAATGTTTACCCCGGATAAGCCTGATGGCGAAATAAGTTTTGTTGCGATCAGACAGACTATTGAACCTTTTGGCGATAATGAATACAAGCTGGCCTTTAAAGGTATAGATACTAAAAATGTATCGGCTCTGACAGTCCGTAAAGATTTGACGTTATGGATTATCGCATTGGGTGGCGTTATTTTCATGATAGGTGTTGCACAGGGGGCTTATTGGAACCATCGGAGGGTCTGGCTGCGCCGTGTTAATGGAGAAGTGTGGGTAGCTGGACACACTAACAAAAACTGGCATGGACTTAAAAGGGAAATTGAAGCAGCATTGGATGGAACCGGAATTATGATGCCGGAAGATCAGCTGCAAAATCAAAGTGAAAAGAAAGGCTAAGGAGGAATCTGAGTGGTTACAATAAGCAGCAATTTACTTTACGCAGCTTTTATCCTCTATTTAATTGCTACTGTCTTTTTTGCCGGCTCTATAAAGGATAAGAATAGAACGAAACAAGGGACAAACAGATGGGCAGCAATTGGATTATGGATCTCGATTATCGGGTTTGCTGCACAGCTTGGCTACTTTATTACAAGGTGGATTGCCGCCGGGCATGCGCCTGTCAGCAACCTTTTCGAATTTACAACATTCTTTGGAATGTCACTTGTTGGTGCTTTTATAGTGATTTACTTAATTTATAAAACACCTATTTTAGGAGTCTTTACGCTCCCGGTTGCGGTACTGATGATTGCTTATGCAAGCATGTTTCCACGGGAGGTTTCACCGCTGATCCCCGCCCTGCAGAGTGATTGGCTTCATATTCACGTTACAACAGCTGCAGTTGGGCAGGCTATTTTGGCTGTAAGCTTCGCTGCCGGATTAATTTATCTGGTAAAATCAGTGGATCAAACTAAACAAAGCAAACAGAGATTCTGGCTGGAAGCCGTTATGTTTGGCCTGGTTTGCACACTTGGGTTTATTATTATTAGCTCAAGCTTCTCAGCCTCAGGCTACAAGGCTGAATTTAACTGGATTGATAAGAACGGTCAGGAAGATGTCCTCGAATATCATATGCCTGCTTTAACAGGTCCTCACGAGGGACAGCTGATTACTAAAGGTAAATTTGAACCGCTGGCGGAAATGCCTGCAATTATTAATGCAAAAAAATTAAATACCGTTTTATGGTCTTTGGCTTCAGGTGTTCTTCTATATCTTGCTTTAAGATTGGTTCTCCGCAAAAGGGTTGGAGCTGCACTTCAGCCGCTTGCCAAAAATATTAATCTTGATTTGGTTGACGAGATCGCTTACCGTTCAGTATTAATAGGATTTCCGGTCTTTACACTAGGAGCTTTGATTTTTGCCATGATATGGGCACAAATTGCCTGGACCCGTTTCTGGGGATGGGATCCAAAGGAAGTATGGGCTCTCATCACCTTCCTATTTTATGCTGCATACCTGCACCTTCGACTTTCAAAGGGCTGGCATGGTGAAAAATCTGCATGGCTAGCAGTAATCGGATTTATCATTATTATGTTTAATCTGGTTGCGGTAAACCTGGTCATTGCCGGATTGCACTCCTACGCTGGATCATAACAAGAAAAGCGG
>NZ_NPDG01000088.1:0-57849 GCF_002272225.1 Bacillus sp. 7894-2 | reverse complement strand
CGAGGGGGTAGGCGCTGGAGCTAGACAGTTCTAAAAATTCAAAGATAATAATTCTGATATTAATCATACAAGCCTTCACTTCACAATAGTGAGGGCTTTAATTAAAGATTTTTAATCTTCGTATAGTCTAGTGTTTTTCTGATTTGTATACTATATTTCACTGCTGAGTTGATTGGAGCGGAGGGTGCGAGACTCCTACGGGAGTAGCATACCAGGGGAGACCCCGCAGACGCAGAGCGTCGAGGAGGCTCCCGGTAGCCCCGTGGAAAGCAAGTGCCTGCAGCGGAAATCAACGGGCAAAATTCTTTATCTAAAATGAATTTTGAAAATAGCTATTTCTATTGACGTCAGGGGGACTTGAAAATGGAAAACCAAGTAAAAATATTGCTAGTGGATGATGAAGAAAGAATCCGCCGTTTATTGAAGATGTACCTTGAGCGTGAAAATTTTTCAATTGATGAAGCAGAGAATGGAAACCAGGCTTTGTCAAAAGCCTTGGCAAATGATTATGATGTTATCCTATTGGATTTAATGATGCCCGGGAAAGACGGCATTGAAGTCTGCAGAGAACTGAGAGAAAAAAAAGCTACTCCCGTTATCATGCTTACAGCTAAAGGGGAAGAAGTTAATCGCGTACAGGGCTTTGAAGTCGGCACTGATGATTATATCGTAAAGCCTTTCAGTCCCAGGGAAGTTGTGCTGCGTGTGAAGGCTTTATTGCGCAGATCTTCTAAAACTACTTACCTGCAGACAGAAACATCAGCAAAAGATGTAATCGTATTTCCTCATCTAACGATAGATAATGACGCTCACAAAGTAATGGCTGATGGAAAAGAAGTCAGTTTGACGCCAAAGGAATATGAACTGCTTTATTTCCTGGCAAAGGCGCCGGATAAGGTTTTTGACAGGGAGCATCTGCTTAAAGAAGTATGGCATTATGAATTTTTCGGAGATTTAAGAACAGTTGATACTCATGTGAAGCGCTTGCGTGAAAAACTGAATAAAGTTTCTGAGCAGGCTGCCAGAATGATTGTCACCGTTTGGGGAGTGGGCTACAAGTTTGAGGTTATTAATGAATGATGCTCTTTAGGAGTGTTGCCGGAAAGCTTTGGGGCACAATTCTTTTATTAGTTTCCTTTGTACTGCTGATTTTAACAGTCATGCTGCTGGAATTCTTTGAGAATTACCATATAAATGAGACAGAAAAGGGATTATCAAATACTGCCCATAAAATAACCAGAATTTTAAAAGAACATAATCGTGATGTCGGTTTGGAGATTTCCTGGGAGCTTGTCGATGATGTTACAAAAGTAGTCATTATTAACTCGCAGAAAGAGTACTACTATTCACCAAACCATACAGATTCATTAAAACTGCCCATTTCCTATCTCACCGAGGAAGATGATTTAAAAGAAGTTCTTACGAAAGACAAGACTGTAAAAAAAGTTACATCCGTTAATCCGGAGTATACAGACGTATCTGCAGATGACGACAGCAAAATTCTTATCATTGGAGTCCCGCTTGAAGGTGACGGCAGCAATGGAGCCGTTTTTATTTATCAGTCCATTGAGGTAATGCATGAAACATTGCGTTCAACCACAAAATTTATTTTGCTGGCTGCGGGAGTTGCCATCATTTTAACAACCATCTTTGCTTTTTTCTTATCGACAAGAATCAATGCTCCGCTGAGAAAAATGAAAGAAGCTGCCTTTGAGGTAGCAAGAGGTAAATTTGATACAAAAGTTCCGATTCTGACTAATGATGAGGTTGGCGAATTAGCCATGGCTTTTAATCAAATGGGCAGACAGCTGAAATTTAATATGAATGCCTTAAGCCAGGAAAAAGAACAGCTGGCAAGCATTTTAAGCGGGATGGCTGATGGGGTAATCACCTTCAACCGAGATGGAACGATTCTGATTACAAATCCTCCTGCAGAGCGTTTTCTGCAAAGCTGGTTTTATGAGCTGGATGACATCGAGAATAATACAGAAGAAGTTCCTTCCAAAGTAATGGAGCTCTTTCAGCTTGCTGTTAATACGGAGAAGGAACAGATTGGTGAAATCCCAATACAGGGACGTTCATGGGTGATAATCGTCAGCCCTCTTTATAATAAAAAATATATTAGGGGAGCGGTTGCAGTTATCAGGGATATGACTGAGGAGCGTAAGCTTGATAAGCTCCGCAACGATTTTATTGCTAATGTTTCTCATGAATTAAGGACGCCAATTTCGATGATGCAAGGATATAGTGAAGCGATCGTCGATGATATTGCCGGAACGGATGAAGAGAAAAAAGAGATGGCAAGCGTCATTTATGATGAATCGCTGAGAATGGGCCGGCTTGTGAACGAATTGCTTGATCTTGCCAGAATGGAAGCCGGGCATATTCAGCTGACAATGGAAAAAACTGATGTAAATTCCTTTCTGCAAAGAATCACCAGAAAATTTCAGGGACTCGCTAAAGAGAAGGAAATTAACCTGGAACATGATTTGCAAAGCGAAAATTTATCTATTCAATTTGATCCGGACAGAATAGAACAGGTTATGACCAATCTGATTGATAATGCCATCCGGCATACCCCTCAAAATGGAGAGGTTAAAGTTATCGAAAGGAGTGATGAACGGGGGCTGCTTATCGAAGTGAAAGATTCTGGCTCGGGAATCCCCGAAGAAGACCTGCCGTTTGTATTTGAGCGTTTTTACAAAGCTGACAAAGCAAGGACACGGGGCCGCTCCGGAACTGGCCTTGGACTCGCAATTGCAAAAAATATTATTGTAGCTCATAAAGGCCATATTACCGTTCAAAGCAAGACCGGACATGGTACGACATTTTCAATATTTATCCCCTCGAAATGACGGTTAAAGACGGGAATTGTGGCGATTGTTCTTGATACACGGGAAACAATTAATTATAGAATGGGGAAGGAGATGCAAGAATTTCCTTCCCTTTCTTTTTGGATTATAATGATAAGGCATTGGCCATTCGTATCCGAAGGCAGGGAGTAATCCTCCACCCAAACAGGCTCTTGCGCTTTTCTGCAAAATAATAATATAGTTAAACTGTAACTTTTTTTAGAGAGAGAACGACTATTTTATTGAACGGGGAGGGGAATTCATGGACTCCGTTTTTGATGAACTTTATAAAAAATACCATCAGGACGTTTTTCAATTTCTTTTTTATATGGTCAAAAACAAGGAACTGGCTGAGGATTTAGTCCAGGAAGTCTATATAAGAGTGTTAAAGTCATATGAAAGATTTGAAGGGAAAAGCAGTGAAAAAACATGGCTCTTTTCAATTGCGCGGAATGTTGCCATTGATTCCTTTCGCAAGCAAAAGGGCTGGAAACAAAAGATTATGGAGAAATTTGACTGGTCAACACAACAGGTAAAGGATGAACTCCCATTGCCTGATGAAATTGCTGTCCAACGGGAAGAAATCCAGATGATCTATCGCTGTCTGGATTTATGCACCATTGACCAGAGACTAGTCATAATTATGAGATATATACATGAACTCACCATTACAGAAACAGCTGATTCACTTGGCTGGACTGAAAGTAAGGTAAAGACAACACAGCATCGTGCATTAAAGGTGTTGAAAAATCATATGGAACATTTTAAGGCAAAGGAGGGAATGGATAATGAAGGAATCAAAGTGGAGCGATGAGCAGCTTCAGGAATTGTTGAGCCAGATGCCTAAGATTAAAGATAGTCGAGACCCGAGAGAAATCTATCAAACCATACAAATCAAAATGGGCAAACAAAAGAAAAGAACATGGATTATGCCTGCTGCAGCAGCGGCTGCTGCCTTGCTCCTGCTTTTCATTCTTGCCCCGAACCTTATGAATTGGCAGGAGTCTGCTGATAAGCAAGTCGAAATTAAATCAGATCAGACACAATCATCTGAACAAATAACAGGCGACAATTACAGCATATCTGAAAACAAAGACGAAGAGTCGAACCCGGAACCTCTTGCAAAAGAAGAAGATCCACAAGAGGATCATGCGCACCTTTCCGGTGACCCGGAAAAAGACTCAAAAAATGATATAAGCATGAAGTCTGTTTCATCCGAAGCAAACACCACTGCCGTTTATGAAGAAGATTTGGCAGGAAAAGAAGTCCTGACCTATGCAATTCCGGATAAGGAGGCTCAAAATATTGTACCTGTCAGCGTTCTGGTTGATGATGACCCGGACAGGACGAAATTTGCTTTGTTTGAAGACACGATGAACAAACTTACTGAGGATGCATGGGGCTTAGAGGATTACTATCCTTTAAAAGCAAATTTTACACATGATCAGGAAAATAATATACTGACAATTGATGTGCCGGCGGATCACCCTTATAGTATGTCCTCCACCACAGAGTTGCTTTTAGAAAAGGTTATGGCGAATATAATAAATAATCTTGATATAGAAAAGATTAACCTCAGGACGGAAGGGAAAGTTGGCATTGAGTTCAGTCATTATGGATATAGAGATGAATTTATCCCGGAAAAAAGCAATGGTAACTTAATTTATTATTTCTTCTATTCCAATGGTGCTGATTCAACACCATTCCTTGTCCCGTTAAGAGAAGAGCTCAATTCGGTAAAAGACGCTCTGAAAGCCATGAAGCAAAATAGGACTGAAAATAATCTACAGGCATCCATACCGGATGATATTGATTTTGAAATAGAAGAAATAAAGGATGGCAAACTCATAATCCGTTTTAATAATGAATCAGAAATAGTTGATAATGCGCCAACGCTTCATGCGATCGAAGCAATTCTTCTTACTGCCAAAGACTTTGATTTCAACACGGTCAAATTGGAAAATGCAGATGTTGATAAAATAGGCAAATTTGATCTTACGGAGGAATTAAAGGTGCCGATAGCAGCTAATAAAAGAGATTTGCCAAATTAGAAAGGCGGCCCCATGTGGCCGTCTTTTCCATTTGGGATAAAGTTCCTCCATATCTGCATAAAAACCCTGCTGCTGGAAGAATACTAATCACTGTGCTTTTATGAGCTTAATTGTTAATTGTTCTAAAAGAGTACAAGCTGTCATAGGGTGGAAGAGGGTGCGGAAAGAAAGCGCTCATGCGGATATTTCAGCTGACATCATAGGAGGAAAAGAATGAAGGATTACATAAGACGTTTCTTTATCGCAGGAATAATGGCTATTTGTGTGAGTCTGCTATTTCTGGGAGGGAAGCATTCTAAAGCTGCTGAGCCAAAAATTTCTGAGTCGACAGAGCATTGGGTATGGCCGGCAGATGGTGTAATTACAGATACGTATGGTACAAGAAGCGGTCAGCATAAAGGCATTGATATTGCCGGAGATTCCGGTTCTCCGGTTTATGCCGCTGACGCTGGAATTGTGTCCAGGTCGTATTACTCTCAAACATATGGAAATGTGATATTTATTAAACATAGCAACCAAACCGAAACAGTATACGCCCACCTGAATAAACGATTATCTGCTGAAGGTGAAAAAGTTTCGCTCGGACAGAAAATCGGATTGATGGGAAGCACAGGTGACTCTTCAGGAGTCCATCTTCATTTTGAGATACATGCGCAGGCATGGACAGCTGATAAAATAAATGCAGTGGATCCCTCTGTGGCATTTGGCATGGGAGAAGTTGGACAAGCTGTAAATGCAGCTGAAAGAACTGAAAACGCACGTGAAGTTTCAGCCCGGCCGTCTAATAATAATTCCGGGCAAATAACAAATGATTCGGGGGAAACCTACCATATAGTTAAAACCGGGGAAACATTATGGACCATCGCTGCACACTATAGTCTGCAGCCTGGTGATATTGCGGGTTTAAATAATATTAATCCTGATCATATTCTTACCGGTCAAAGACTGTTGATAAAACCCGTCAAATTTAGTAAATACACTGTTAAACAAGGCGATACATTAACTTCTATAGCAAAAATGCATGATACAACAGCAAAAGCTATTAAAGAGTTAAACAATGCAAATTCAGATGTTATCAAAATTGGACAAATTCTAATCATTCACAAAAAATAGAATAGAAATGATTGCACCGCTTTACTCCCTTAAAGTATAATGGGTAAAAAACTGGGGGAGTTAGAGTAATGCTTACAGACTATCATAACCATCTTGAAAACGGCACGTTAAGCCTGGACTATTTAAAAAAATTCACAGATGCTGCTGCTCAAAAAGGGATTGATTCTTTTGGGATTTCGGAGCATGCATATCATTTCTATCAGACAGCAGACATTCTGCAAAATTCATGGGTAAACGAAAGACGCTTTTATGATATGAAGGACTATGTGAATGTTTTTCAAGAAGCGTGGAGTACTGACATAGATGTGAAAATGTCTATAGAAATGGACTACACTCCGGGCAAGCATGAAGAAATGGCCAAGTTTATTAACAGCTACTCATTTGATTATGTAATTGGATCTATTCATTGGGTTGGAGATTTCGGCATAGATTTAGCTGAATTTAGAAAAGAATGGGATAAGCGGGATCTTTATGAGGTATATCGGAAGTATTTTGATCAAGTGGTCACACTGGCCCAATCCAATTTATTTGATATTGTAGGCCATCTGGACCTCGTGAAAATCTTTAAATATGTTCCTAAGGACGAAGAGTTTCTGCTGGAGCAGTATGATCGTGCAGCCAATGCACTGGCAGAATCCAAGACATGTGTGGAGATCAGCACAGCCGGTCTGCGAAAACCAGTAGGTGAACTATACCCGGATAAACGGCTCCTGCAAAAATGTTATGAGAAAAATATCCCGATCGTACTTTCATCTGATGCCCACTTTCCTGAACATGTAGGTGCCGATTTTGATAAGGCAATTGCTCTTGCAAAAGAAGTCGGATATCAGTCCATCATGACTTTTTCCAAAGGAGAAAGAAAGGAATATCCGCTTGGATAATACAAAAGGGATGGTGGAGCCTCCCTTTTTTTGCATTATCCATAAAAATTTTATAGGTATGGACATGGATATATATTTCAAACCCATACAGGTAAACAAACCCCTTCACAGAATAACTTTTTTTCAGTATAATTAATCTGTATAAATAAATACGGTCTATCTTCGGGGCAGGGTGAAATTCCCGACCGGCGGTGATGAGGTATTCTTAACTCTAAGCCCGCGAGCCTGAGAGAAGCGTTTTGTTCGATAAACGCTTTGCATTTAATTGGGCAGGATTTGGTGCGATTCCAAAGCCGACAGTACAGTCTGGATGGGAGAAGATGGAGGTTCTGCAGACGTTCAAAAAATGCAGGTTTTGAACGTTATTAAGCGTGCCTTTGCAACTCTCCCTCAAGTTATTTTAGCTTGAGGGTTATTTATTGCGAAGATATTTGCTTAGCCGAACCTTTCTTCTATAGGAGAGATAGTCCTAAAAAGGAGAGAGGAACTTGAAAAAACTTAATATCAAATCAATGGTAGCCATCGGAATGCTAAGCAGCATCTCTTATGTATTAATGCTGCTCAATTTTCCAATTCCGCCGTTTCCGCAATTTTTGATGATTGACTTCAGCGATATTCCTGCATTGATCGCAGCGTTAATCTTTGGCCCGGCGGCAGGTATATTAGTGGAGCTAATTAAAAATATTCTTGATTACTTCATGACAGGGAGTGCAACAGGGGTACCTGTTGGACACATTGCAAACTTTGCGGCAGGCATTTTGTTCGTCTTGCCTACTTATTATGTATACAGTAAGCTGAAGACTAAAAAAGGCATGACGTTTGGGCTCGTAATCGGCACCATAGTGATGGCTGTTATCATGAGTGTGCTTAATTACCTTGTCATTCTGCCGGCATATACATTCTTCCTGAATTTCCCGGCAATGTCAGCGCCTGAAATGAGAACAATGATTGTGACCGGGATTTTGCCATTCAATATATTAAAAGGACTTATTATTTCAATTGTTTTCATGCTCATTTTTACACGCATGAGAACCTGGGTGGAAAAGCAGGCTGTATTAAAAAGTGCAGCATAATGAATAATAAATTTAAAGCAGCGGCCAATGTTCCGCTGCTTTTTCAATTTAAAAGCCTAAAAAAACTCCCTTTCTAGTTGAAAGGGAGCAGTAGCTTAACAAAGATTAGAGTATGGCTGAGGGATTATTCGTATTTAAGCGCGTCGCCATCAAAAGCGTCATCAGCAACTTTGATTGAATCGGTTGGGCAGCCTTCGAATGCATCCATCATATCGTCAATCAATACATCTGGAATCTCAACGATACCCTGGTTATCATCAAGGGTAACAAATGCGATGCCTTCATCATCGTAATCATAAATGTCCGGTGCAGCTGCGCCGCAAGCTCCACATGCAATACATGTTTCTTTGTCAACAATTGTATACTTTGCCATGAAAAAACCTCCCAAGAATTAAACAATTAATCTCCCATCAAGATGATGGTAACACATTCCTCACATCCTATTGTAAAACTGAATGTTCAACTTTTCAATAGAAAATGTATTGAGAATGCTTATCACATAAGGGTTTAGGCATAATTTACCCTGTTAGAAATAATTAAAACGGCCTGCCTATTTCTTTCATGATAAAATAGAAGTAAGAAAAAGAAGGTAATAAAAAAATAAAAAATCTTAAGCCGTAAGGTGAACATAATGCAAAGACCATATTTGAAATCTGTAATAATGTACTGTATTAACGAATTGCAGGGACAAAGAACTATCTATTCCATTTTACATTTGCTGAATGGAAAAAAGTCTTCCCAGACGATCCAAGATGCTCATCTATTTCAACTAACCCCGTTTTTTCGTACATTTGGAAATTTAAGCAGGGGAGTACTGGACCAACTTGCAGAAGAAATCCTAAGCAGCAGCTGGATGACTGCCATTGATAAAAAGCATTACATTTTAACTGCAGAAGGGAAGAAAGAGCTCGAAAGATCTCTTTTAGAATGTCCAATACCTTCATCATTAAACGGATGGCTGTATCATAGTACAAGTGAATTGTTTTGGGAGAGGATTACGCTTTTAATTCAGGTAATATCACACTTGAATAATAACAATGTAAAGTACCTTCCTATCCAAAGAAAAAGAGATATTCATGAATGGCTGAAAGACTTTCTGGGAACATCTGGATTTGCCCGCGATGAAGTTGGGGTTATGCTGTACAGGGAACTGGGTCAGTGCCTTGAAGAGCTGAGTGATATTAATCCTGCTGTGCTGACATTGAGGATGACAGGCTATAACCGCATTGGCCTCACAGCTGTTCAAGCTTCTGAACAGCTTGGAATCAGCCAGGATTATTACCACCATCAGTTCCTTGGAGCTATTCATCATATATTGGCAAGCGTAAGAGATAATTCTGCCGAATATCCGCTTATCAATAAGATCGTGAGCGATGCAGGAAATGAAGTTCAGCTAACATTGTCTGCCCAAAAGACTTACACAATGTTAAAACAGGGACTGGATTTGGATGCTATTGCTAAAATGAGAAGATTGAAAAAAAGTACTATTGAGGATCATGTTGTGGAAGTAGCATTAAACGACAGCCGGTTTAATATCACACCTTACGTCTCGAAGGAAAAACAGAAGCTGATTCTTTATGCAGCCAATCGTGCTGATTCAATGCAATTAAAGCAAATACGTCAAATAGTGCCTGAATCCGATTATTTTGAAATCAGATTAGTAATGGCAAAGCTTGGAGAGGGACAATGAGATTGGACGAACTTTTGGAAAGAAAATTTGGATATTCTGCCTTCAGACCTGGACAAAAAGAAATCATTGAATCCGTGCTCGCAGGCAGAAATACTGTTGCCATGCTCCCTACAGGTACGGGTAAATCCCTTTGTTATCAGCTGCCGGGATATATGATTGAAGGCCAGGTGATTATTATTTCTCCTTTGCTGTCCCTGATGCAGGATCAGGCGGAGCAGCTTATGATGAATGGGGAAAAAAAGGTGATAGCATTCAATTCTTTTCTATCCCGTTTTGAAAAAAAACAGGCATTAACTAATCTGAATCAGTATAAGTTTATCTTTATTTCACCCGAAATGCTTTACTATGAATCAATACAATCTCAGCTGAAAAAATTGCGCATCGCTTTATTTGTTGTTGATGAAGCTCATTGTATCTCCCAATGGGGATATGATTTCAGGCCTGATTATTTAAAGCTTGGCGAAGTGAGGCAAAAGATAGGGAACCCGGTTACACTCGCTTTAACTGCCACAGCTACGCATGAGGTTAAAACAGATATAAAAAAGTCACTCGGCATACTGGACTGCAGCGAATTTATTTATTCGGTTGACCGTCCTAATATAGCGCTGACTGTAGAAAAGGCAGAAAATTTCCGTGTAAAAACAAAGAGGCTTGTGGAGCTTGCTGAGAGCCTTGAGGGTCCTGGCATTATATATTTTTCCAGCAAAAAAATGGCTGAACAAACAGCCGATATGCTGAGGGGAAATGGAGCCAAAAGAGTGATGGCTTATCATGGGGGAATGGACCAGGAAAGCCGCATCCTTGTGCAGCAGCAGTTTATCCATGGGCAGCTCGATCTTATTTGCGCTACAAGCGCCTTTGGCATGGGCATTAATAAAGATAACATCCGGTATGTGATACACTTTCATATGCCTCTTCAGATTGAATCTTATTTGCAGGAAATAGGACGGGCAGGAAGAGATGGAAAACAAAGTATAGCTATTATGCTCTATACACCCGGTGATGAGCAGCTTCCCATACAAATTGCAGAAAATGAATTTCCTGACAAGTCTCAAATTGATTGGATCAGCGGCTGGCTGGAAGAAAACCCGAATGTGATTACGAATATCAGTGCTTATGAAGAACAAATTAAACAGCTTTCCGGTTTAACAGAAATTCAGTGGAGAATATTTTATGATTTTTTTGAACGGAAAGCCAAATCCGGACTAGGGTATAAAAGGATTCTGCAGGAAATGAATGGGTACTGCGAAGGCAGAATCAAATTGAAAATAAATAGCATTGAGGAAATGTATGGGTGGATACACCATAAAAATTGCCGGAGAGAAAATATACTTTCCTTTTTTGATGAGGAAAAAAATATCCCGGTCCAATACTGCTGTGATATATGCGGTTTGCAATTGGATGAATTCATAAGAAGCACAAAATCAGATAATCAGGATAGTATGCATTATGATTGGAAGAATCATTTAGAATACCTCCTGATTCCAAGTGAGTGAACCGAATTGAAGAAAAAATACGAGGACATCATTAAGGAATTAACTGATAAGGAACTATTATTCCATCTTTATCTTACTCAGGTGCTTATTTTAGCCATTGCTTTCATCCTTAGTATTATATTATTTAACAGTTTTGAGGAATTCAAGGCTCTTTTTGTACTTGATGATATTAATATTCTTGTCATTGGGGCAGCGGCAGGATTGGCTGTTTTCCTGATTGATATTATCTTGATGAAGCTCCTCCCTGAGGAAATGTATGATGACGGAGGATTAAATAAGAAAATTTTTCAAAACCGCCATATTCTTCATATTGCTTTTATTGCAGCAGTGGTGGCAATAAGCGAGGAACTTCTGTTCAGAGGTGTCATTCAGACTCATTTTGGACTTGCAATCTCCAGTCTTATTTTTGCACTTGTTCATTATCGATATCTTTTTAATTGGTTTTTGTTTGTAAATATTATTACATTAAGCTTTTTTATAGGTTATATTTATCATATATCCAATAATTTGCTTGTTACGATTGTTATGCATTTTCTGATTGATTTTCTTTTGGGTATCCTTATTCGAAAAAGGTACCTGAAAAAATCAAAAGAGGAATAGGCAATGAACAATGGATAACAGCAGTGTTAAATAAGCTTCTTATGATTTTTTTTACAGGAAGGGATGAAACATGAGTAAAGAAGACCCATATAGAGATCAGGCTGAAAGACTCCGCAAGAGGATTGACAGAAAACAGGAAACGGGAGACAGCGGGCAAAAATCCGCTTTGCCGCCGCGGAGCCGTATACATCAGGAAAAAAGGAAAAAAAATAAATGGAGAGTTAAGTACCCTGTTATACGCTTGCTGGCTTTATTTTTTATCCTGCTCCCGATTACCATCTTCAGCATTTATCAATATGTAAGCAGTGATAAAAGCATCAATACCGGGTTAAATGCAGAATCTGAAGAAATTGGTTCTGAAACGGTCGTTTTTGCTACAAATGATGAAGAGGAAGGGACGACCATAGAAGTAAGCGAAGAGCAGGAAACTGAGAAACCTGAACAAGCTAAAAAAGCTGAAGAGTCACAAGAAAAAGAAGCAGCCAGCGACCAGCAGGAAAAACAGACTTCAGAAAAGCCTGATGAAGAAGATAAAGGTTCTGAAGCCGCATCCGAAAAGCAAGCCCGGCAAACAGCTCCTGATAGTACAGACTCGTCGAAAACTGACGGAACACAGGATGAATTAAAAAAGGAAGGCAAAGTTGTCTACCATACGGTTAAACCAAAGGAAACAATCTTTAGAATTGCCATGACCTATTATAAATCCCAATCCGGAATTGAAATAATAAAGCAAGCCAACAATTTGCCGTCAAATGAAATACAAACGGGCCAGGTATTAAAAATCCCGCTTGAGCAATAAAAGAGTCTAAGACCATTTTTTGCTTTCTTATCTCCCAGTCATAGAACAATGTACAAGCTCATACATTGTTATGAAAGGGAGGGAGCGTTTTTGGAATCGCCGATTAGAATGCTTGACGAACGTACAGACCAGGCAACAAGAAAAATGCTTGAGAAAGTTGTGGAGAGAAAACAAAGGTTTGATCGATTCAAGTCCTGGCATTTAATTGCCATGTGGGCGACCGTTTTTATATCCTTTTTATTCTTTTTTTATCTTTATAAAAGTGTTATGCAGCCTTACTCTTACTCGTTTGCATCAATGTTTTCGGCTTTTGTCAAACAGTCTGCTAATTTCTATTTACTTGTTTTTACGGTTGGCGTTTATGGGTTTATGAATCTTCTGAGAGAAAAAAGAGATAAAGCAGAAAAAGAATTTCATGCACTAAGGTGTGAAATAATTGATAAGAGTAAAGATCTCTGGAAAAAAGAAGATGAATGGAAAAATCGCCATAACGTTTTCGAAATGATGAAAAAAAATTATGATATAAACCTTTATCATGAGAACAAATGAAAAAAGAAGCAGCCTGCCTGCTTCTTTTTGTTAAGTATTTAGAAGAATTTCTTTTTATCCCGTTCTTCCTTTAAAATCTCAACGGCTTCTCTGAAGCGCTGGGAGTGGATGATCTCTCTTTCTCTTAAAAACCGGAGTCCGTCATTAAGATCCGGATCATCACTCATATTTATAATCCATTGATAGGTTGCCCTTGCTTTCTCTTCTGCGGCGATATCTTCATATAAATCTGCTATTGGATCCCCTTTTGCCTGGATATAAGAAGCTGTCCAAGGCACACCTGCAGCATTATGATAAAACAGGGCATTATCATGGTTAGCATAATGGGCATCCAGGCCTGCAGCCTTCATTTGATCAGGCGTAGCATCCTTCGTTAATTTATAAATCATTGTAGCGATCATTTCCAGATGTGCAAATTCCTCTGTTCCAATATCTGTAAGAAGTCCAATGACCTTATCCGGAATAGTATAACGCTGGTTTAAATATCTTAGAGCGGCAGCAAGTTCTCCGTCCGCACCCCCATATTGTTCAATTAGATACTTTGCCAGTTTAGGATTGCAAGTGCTCACCTTCACCGGATATTGCAGTTTCTTTTCATAAACCCACATTTTATTCTCAGCCTCCTTTGGAAGTCCGTTAGTAAGCCTTGAGCGCCTCCATATTAAGAAGGCGCCTGAAAATCAATTTATACCTGCCATGGCCACGGGGGATCATCCCAATTCCATGGCTGTCCCGAATAGCTGTGGCCAAATTGCATTAATGGACCATATTTGCTTTCAATGGCATTTCTCAGCTTTTTCCGTTCTTTTGCGTAATGGTTGAATTGCTTAATGGCTTCTGTATCATTATTGTGCGTATCAAGGTATAAAGTCAGCTCAACAAGTACAAAGTCTACAGCCTGAAGCTGTTCAAGAAGCTGGTAATAATCTGCGGGTAATTGTTTCATCACTGCTGTCCCTCCCTGGCTTTTTCATAGGGACTGTACCATGGATCATAGAAAGCCTTCCACAGAGTTCCTGTTTTTAAGGCCTGCATTGGTGTAAATTGTTCCAGTCCCGGCGGCTGAAATCCCATATAAAGGTTCGGAGGTGTGGAATAAGTTTTGACCTTAATTGGAGTGCAGGGGTCAAAGGGGCTAACATATGGGTGCCAGGTCTTACGGAGTGTATTCATCATAATCCCTCCTTTTTATGCGTCATTGAAACTTATGAGATCCACAGTGGTTTTATGATCGTTTACTCCAATAAAAAGAGGGAAAAGTTGAATAAATGGCGAAATAAATGGTAGGTCTAATTAATATTACTTTTGAGGTGATGGCAATGTTTGTGAAAAGTATTATGATTCCGAAGCATAACTGTAAAACAATCGGACAGGATGAAGCATTGAAAGATGCTCTGGATTTGCTTGAGGACAACCAGATCGATGGACTTCCTGTGTTGGATGGAGATCAATATGCCGGCATAATTACCAGGTATGGAATATATGAGAACTTCTTTTTATCAGGAAAATCAAAGGAAGAGTTTCTTAGAGGAACACTCGTAAAAGATATTGCCACACATCAGGAGCAATATTTGCAGGGAAATGAAATTTTTGAAAAAACACTGCTGGATTTAAAGGATTTTCCTTTACTTGCTGTTTTGGGCGAAAACCGTAAATTCCTGGGGATCGTCACCCGTTTTGATGTTCTGGCTCAATTTCAATCTGCTTTCGGGACGAATAAACCCGGTGTCAGGATTGCGTTTACCTCTGTGGAAGCAGAAGGGCGAATTGCCCGTTTGGCCGAAATCGCCCATTATTTCCATGAACACATCATATCTCTTGTTACTTTTGATGAAACAGACAAGCTGGTCCGCCGCATTGTGATGAAAGTAGAGAAAAATGATAATATGGATAAGTTCATCAGCCGGCTTGAAAAATCAGGTTTCCGTGTTCTGGATATTACAGAAGATTAATGTATATATAGTCAACAAAATAAATCCTTCTCATACACTCTGTATGGGAGGGATTTTTATTGTTTATTATTTTGCTGAAGCTGGTGACAGGCTTTATTGGCGGCATTTTATATATAAAATTTTTTCCGGTGTCTATTCCCATGGGCATTTCAGATATGATTGTGATTTTTGTGCTCGAGCCTGCAGGTTTTGTTCTGGGAATGACTTTTTTTCTTATCTCCTTTATAGCCAACGCAGAAATCATTAGGATGATCATTGAACGGACTGCCGGGATTTTTAAAAATATCAAGTCATCGAAAGAAAGCAATGCTTTGTTTGGGACTGTTCTGATCTTATTGCTGATGGGGTGCTTTTTTACTTTGTCAGTCCTTTCGCCATGGGAAGCGTTTGCCCTTTTCTGTTTTTCGGCAATCTATGGTATTATTTCTTTAGATTTCAAGAAATTCAATTTTGCTGGAGACTGAGTAAAGGCGATTGATGGCAGGAGGATTTATGATATACTTAATAGCTTTAACCTTAATTGGCGGTACAGGTTTACTTTTGTTTATGCTTAGGGAGGCATTTGCAGATAGAATTATATATAAAGAGCTTACCTTTCCTGAATTTCCGGAAAGCTTTGGTGAAATAAAGCTTTTTTTTATTTCTGATATTCATAGGAGGACAGTATCAGAAACCATAATCGGGGAGATAAAAGAGAAGAAACCTGATCTGGTGATTATTGGCGGTGATCTCTTGGAAAAAGGAGTTCCTTTTGATAGAGTAAAGAAAAACCTGCTGAGTTTGATGGAATGCGGGCCTGTCTATTTCGTGTGGGGAAACAATGATTATGAAGTGGATTACCATCAGCTCGACGCCCTCCTCCTCGAATGCGGAGTTAAAATTCTAGATAACACTGCCCTCGCCTTTGAATCTGCGGAAGGTGAGCGTTTTATCCTGCTGGGTACAGATGATCTCAGCAAAGAGAGGGATCGGCTCGACCTTGCACTTGAGGATGCAGGCTCTGATGGATTTCGGGTTCTCGTCAGCCATGATCCGCGAATCGTTAATAGTATAGAAAAAGAACAAAATATTCGCCTTGTCTTAAGCGGGCATACGCATGGGGGACAAATACATATTTTGGGATATAGCCCTTATGAAAAGGGACGGATAAAAGTGCTGCCGCAAACAACAATTCTGATCAGCAACGGCTATGGTACGACTGGAGTGCCTTTAAGGCTGGGGGCAAAGTCTGAAACTCACTTCATCACCTTAAAAAAACTGATATCTTAGCTTCAAAATGAAAACACATCCAGATTTTACAATTCTTACGGTCATTTTTATACTTTTTAAGCAGGGATAATTTTTGAAATTTAATCGCTGTCCAGCGATATTTGCTAATTAGCATTGAAGGGAGGGCTTTAGCATGGCAACTGAAGAAGGTAAATATAATATTAAGGCCGTTTCTAAGGTGCTCGGCATTCAGCCAGGAACCTTACGGGCGTGGGAAAGGCGATATCAAATCGTTGCTCCAAAGAGAAATGAATCCGGCCACAGACTATACACCGAAGAGCATATCAAAATATTAAAATGGCTGATCAGGAAAGTAGATCAGGGCTTTTCCATCAGCCAGGCTGTTTCCCTTCTGGAGAACAAGGAATTAAATGCCGAGCCGCTTCAGATGGATAAGGAAGGAGACCGGTCGGGTGCCCTTGCCAATGAGCTTCTTGAAGCTCTCCTTCATTTTAATGAATCGAAAGCGCATGATTTGATTAATCAGGCTTTTAGTTTTTACACAATAGATAAAGTCCTAATTGATATACTAGGCTCTCTATTAGTGGAAATTGGACATCTATGGGAGAATGGGAAAATTACCAGTGCTCATGAGCACTTTGCCTCGTCCATATTAAGATCAAGAATAGGGATGATTCTGCATTCCTTTCCGCATAACGGGGTTCTGCCAAAGGTAGTAGCAGTTTGCGGCCCTGGAGAAGCTCACGAATTAGGACTTTTAATTTTTACGTTATTCCTGCGGAGAAGAGGATTTGAGGTTGTTTACCTGGGGACAAGCATTGCTGACGAAGATATTGACACTGTAATTGGAGTGGTTAAACCCAAGTTTTTATTCCTGTCTTGTACAATGAAGTCCAATGTGCCGGAAACCCTTAAACTTTCAGAGAGGCTTACCGGGACTTATGGTAACATCCATGTAGGCATTGGGGGATTCGGCATTGATTCCCTAAGTAATGAAGAAAAAATGAAGTATGAACAGTTTATACCCGGCAGTTCTCCGCAAGAATGGGAAAAATGGATTAAAGAACGGCTCCTGTAAACAAAAGGTCTGGCGGTTAAATTGCCGGGTCTTTTCTTTTTTTAGTCACAGAAAAAAAGACGACTCACAAACTAAGCAATATATCATACACTAAACCAAAGAGTTGGTTCAGGTCAGGGGGCTTAAAATGCGCTTAGAACGTTTGAATTATAATAAAATCAAAATCTTTCTCACTTTAGATGACTTGAATGATAGGGGACTCACTAAGGAAGATGTCTTGAAGGATTCATTAAAATGGCATCAGCTTTTTCATGAAATGCTGGAAGAAGCAAGTGAAGAATTCGGTGTAGACATTCAGGGCTCAGTAGCAGTGGAGATTTTCTCCATGCAGGCGCAGGGAATGGTGATGATTGTTACGATGGAGGAGCAGATGGATGAAGAGCTCCTTGAGGATGGTTTTATTGAAATGCAGGTAACTGTTGATGGCAGTGAAGATATATTATTCGAATTCCGGGATTTTGAAGATGTAATTCAAATGGCAAATAGTCTGAACAACGTGCAGGTTGAGGAAGGAAGCCTATACTTTTATAAAGAAAAGTATTTTTATCATGCAAGAGATTTGGAGGGAGAAAATATTCACCGGGTAATTGCCATATTAGCTGAGTACGGTGATTCGGCTTTTACAAGCATTCACGTTATTCAGGAATATGGGAAAGTGCTGATCGAAGCCAATGCTGTAAAAAAGCTGGTGGAATATTTCTCATAATGTGAAAGAGGGGATCCAACCTCTTTTTTTTATGCAGGTCACTCTTTGCAATCTTCATTCGCTGCATCCAGCAACGAATCTCCATTAATAGCTCATGAATTATATAAAAATTGGGTAAACCAAATATAGGCAAACAGCTGCAATAATATTATATATAACGCTGTTTCTTTACAAAAGGAAACAGGATGTTTCTTTTGCCCTTCAGCGGGAAAAGGAGTACTGGGAGTAAACAGAAAATTCCCTTTAATACCAACGCTGACAGCGTTTTCATTAAAATATCAAAAAATGCGGAAAACTGCATTATTCTTCTTGCATAAATTAGGCAAAGGTGTATACTATTCCATGGAAGCGGACAACTAATGAAAGTGATTTTTCTAGGAGGTTTACAAATGGTAGCCGAGAAAGGTACTGATTCAAATAAAGCTGAAAAATTGGACGTTTTAAAGTCGACTCAAACGGTCATACATAAGGCTTTAGGGAAGCTGGGTTATTCTGATGAGGTGTATGAGCTTCTTAAAGAGCCAATTCGTATGATGACAGTGAAAATTCCTGTACGGATGGATGACGGAACAGTAAAAGTCTTTACTGGCTACCGGGCCCAGCATAATGATGCTGTTGGTCCTACTAAAGGCGGTATTCGTTTTCACCCGAATGTAACTGAAAAGGAAGTAAAGGCACTGTCAATTTGGATGAGCCTGAAATGCGGAATTGTAGATCTTCCATACGGCGGAGGCAAAGGCGGAATCGTTTGTGACCCGCGCGATATGTCCTTCGGTGAGTTAGAGCGGCTAAGCCGCGGATATGTTCGGGCAATCAGTCAAATTGTAGGTCCTACTAAGGATATTCCTGCGCCTGATGTATTTACCAACTCGCAGATCATGGCATGGATGATGGATGAATACAGCCGGATTGATGAATTTAATTCCCCAGGCTTTATTACCGGTAAACCACTTGTACTTGGGGGTTCACATGGACGGGAGTCAGCGACAGCTAAAGGGGTTACAATTTGCATTCGGGAAGCTGCCAAGAAAAAAGGCATTAACCTTGAAGGTGCAAGAGTTGTTGTTCAGGGATTCGGAAACGCTGGAAGTTTCCTCTCAAAGTTTATGCATGATGCAGGTGCGAAGGTTGTTGGTATTTCAGATGCTTATGGCGGGTTATATGATCCGAACGGCCTTGATATTGATTACCTCTTAGATCGACGTGACAGCTTCGGTACTGTGACCAAATTGTTTAATGATACAATTTCAAATAAAGAGCTGCTTGAACTTGATTGCGATATTCTGGTCCCGGCAGCCATAGAAAACCAGATAACACAAGAAAATGCACATAACATAAGAGCTGGCATTGTAGTGGAGGCGGCCAATGGTCCAACTACTTTGGAAGCAACACGGATTCTGTCTGAGCGGGGAATCCTGCTAGTCCCTGATGTACTGGCTTCTGCAGGCGGTGTAACAGTATCCTATTTCGAATGGGTTCAAAATAACCAGGGATATTACTGGACTGAAGAAGAAGTAGAAGAGAAGCTTGAGAAAGTCATGGTTAAATCATTCGATAATATCTATCAGACATCCCAAACACGCCGTGTCGATATGCGTCTGGCTGCGTATATGGTAGGCGTCAGAAAAATGGCGGAAGCTTCAAGATTCCGCGGGTGGATTTAACTGTAAATCTCCACATTTGAATATTCATAAAAAATCTCCTATCATAAACTGATGGGAGATTTTTTATAGACAGCAGCATGAAATACTTGTTTTGGCATTTAAGGAGTGAGAATCTTGAATATAGACGCTATTATTGTTGGGGGAGGGCCCTGCGGACTGGCAGCTGCCATAGCCCTTCAGGAAGCAGGAAAAAACCCCCTAGTTATCGAAAAGGGCAATATCGTAAATGCAATATACAACTACCCGACACACCAGACTTTCTTCAGCACAAGTGAGAAACTCGAAATCGGCGGGGTGCCCTTCATAACGGAAAATTACAAGCCTAAGAGAAACCAGGCGCTAACGTATTACCGGGAAGTGGTGAAAAGAAAGGGCATTAAGGTCAATGCTTACGAAAAAGTTTTAAATGTAGTAAAAAAACATCCCGAAGTATTTGAAGTGCAAACTGACAAGAGGGATTATACAGTCAAAAACGTCATAATTGCTACAGGTTATTATGATAATCCTAATTACATGAAAGTTCCCGGCGAGGATCTTGCAAAGGTATTTCACTATTTCAAAGAAGCTCACCCGTTTTTTGATAAAGACGTAGCAGTTATCGGAGGGAAAAACTCAAGCGTTGATGCCGCAATCGAACTGGTAAAAGCAGGCGCAAGAGTAACAGTGATCTATCGCGGAACAGAATATTCACCAAGCATAAAGCCCTGGATTCTGCCTGAGTTTGAATCTTTAGTGAAAAATGGCGTGATTAAAATGGAATTCAATGCACATGTGAACGAAATCAGTGAAAATAAGCTTTTATATACAGTGGATGGTAACACCTCTGACATTAAGAACGATTTTGTGTTTGCCATGACTGGCTATCATCCTGATCATGGGTTTTTAAGAAATATGGGGATTCAAATTAATGATGAAACCGGGCGCCCTCAATTTAACCCTGAAACAATGGAAACGAATGTCCCTGGAATATTTATTGCAGGTGTAATAGCTGCAGGAAATAATGCCAACGAAATTTTTATTGAAAATGGAAGATTTCACGGCGGACAAATAGCAAAAGCAATAATTGAAAAAGAGAGCGGAAACGGCAAAGGCTGATCATTTCGGATCAGCCTTTTTATTTATATTTGAAAAATCTCTTCGATATTTTGCTGTGTTTGGAGTCCAATTAACAGTTTAATTCTGGCTTTTTGTCCATTAAGCCCATTTGAAAATATAACCCCCATGTCCTTGAGGTGTTTTCCGCCTCCGTCATAACCATATACATCTTGTGCAATTCCATTGAAGCAGCGGGAAACCAATACAATCGGAATGTTTTTTCCAGTAAGGGTTTTAATGCCCTCAATTGTGGCTGGGGGCAGATTACCTTGTCCAAGTGCTTCGATAACAACACCATCGAAATCTAAATTCCCTATCGCATGAAGCAAAGAAGAATCCATTCCGGCAAAAGCTTTAATGAGTGTGACTTTTTTTTCAACTGTATCCAAAGGGTAGTATTCTCTATTTGTCGGCGCATTATGGAATAATACACCTCTCTTTGTGACTATTCCAATTGGCCCATACTGAGGGCTCTGGAAAGTAGAGACATTACTCGTATGTGTTTTTGTAACATTTTCTGCTGTATGAATTTCATCATTTAAAACGACAAGGACCCCTTTGTCTTTTGCTTCTTCACATGCAGCCACACGAATAGAAGAAATGAGGTTGTAAAGTCCGTCTGAACCGATTTCATTACTCGATCTCATTGCACCTGTTACAACGATCGGAAGGGATGTTTTCACACTTAAGTCCAAAAAATAGGCTGTCTCTTCTAATGTATCTGTTCCATGAGTAATTACTACGCCGCTAATCTCTTCCTTTGCAAGGCTGTTTTCAATGATTTCCTTCAATTTAAGCATTTCCTTTGGCGTAATATGCGGTGAAGGAAGGTGGAATGGCTCTTCAACCATTAATTCTGCAAGGGACAGAAGTTCCTTTGTTTTTTCCGTTAATGGATTATTATCTGTTGGTTTTACGGCACCTGTTGCTGCATCCTCGCTCATTGAAATGGTGCCTCCTGTGTGTATAACTAGTATCTTTTTTTTCTCCATGTTAATCCCCCAATTTTCGCTTTGAAAAATAAATATGATGCGGAATATTTCTTTTCCAATATTTGAATAATCATTTTAATTCTTTCTATATCATGATACGATTAAGAAAACAGATTGAAAAGAGGACAGCTCATGCTGGGAATATTATCCGCTGGCATCGCGCCGGGACTGGCACTATTAAGTTATTTTTATTTAAAAGATCAATATGAGTCAGAACCCATATCAATGGTTTTTAAAACTTTTTTGTTTGGTGCCTTGCTTGTGTTCCCCATCATGTTTATCCAATACGTTTTAGAAGCTGAAGGGGTGCTCCAGTCCAGTTTAGCGGATGCATTTTTATCATCAAGCATGCTGGAGGAATTCTTTAAATGGTTTATATTATTCTATACTATTTATCAGCAAGTAACCTTTGATGAACCATATGATGGAATTGTGTATGGTGCCTCGGTATCACTCGGCTTTGCTACTGCAGAAAATATCTTCTATCTCATCGGGCTAGGTGTGGAACACGCACTTGGGAGGGCCTTGCTCCCGGTTTCCAGTCATGCTCTCTTCGGTGTTATTATGGGCTATTATATAGGAAAAGGAAAATTCTCGGCAACGTCTACAAAAAAATGGATAGCCTTTTCACTTCTTGTACCTTTTCTCCTTCACGGTATTTACGACTATATCCTCATTTCCCTAAAACATTGGATGTTTATCATGTTTCCATTTATGATCTTCCTTTGGTGGCTGGGCTTAAGAAAAGTTAAAAAAGCAAGGGCTCATAGCGTAAGGCATATGAATAATCAATTTGAAATACAGAAAACCCTCCATTCCTGATGGAGGTTTTTTTTATTTGCCGCCAACCTTAATAAATGATTCAAGTTATTGAATAAAAAGCCAGAGACTACAAAAAATAGAGTCAATGATAAAAGATTGACTTTTGGAGGTTATAATCCATGAAAAAGAAATTTATGGCAGGAAAGGTGTTACTCATAATCTCCCTTTGTGTTCTGGGAATTCCATTGAGCGGGAATATGGAAAAAGCCAATGCCTTTTCAAATCAGGTGATTCAGCACGGGGCTGTAGGTGACGATGTTATAGAACTTCAATCACGTCTGCAGTATTTAGGCTTTTACAACGGGAAGATCGATGGAGTCTTTGGGTGGGGAACCTATTGGGCGCTTAGGAACTTCCAATATGAATTTGGACTTCCCATTGATGGGCTTGCAGGCCAGGAAACAAAAAACAAGCTCGTGAAAGCATCTAAATATAATGAACAGTATGTGAAGGAACAAATCAATAAGGGCAATAAATTTACCCATTATGGCGGGGTGGAAACTGACAAACAGACTAAGCCTCAGCAAGGGTCAACGGGGGGAACAGCACAGCAGCAGGAAGCTCCCAAACAGCCCACTGCTTCAAATGTCCCGAATGGATTCTCGGAAAACGATATCCAGCTAATGGCCAATGCAGTCTATGGAGAGTCAAGAGGGGAACCGTATACAGGCCAGGTGGCAGTTGCTTCAGTTATCTTAAACCGTGTAAACAGTGCTTCATTCCCAAACACTGTTTCTGGCGTCATTTTTGAGCCTCGTGCTTTTACTGCTGTTGCCGATGGACAGATATGGCTAACGCCTAATGAGACGGCAAAAAAAGCAGTACTGGATGCGATTAATGGATGGGATCCGACAGGAGAGGCGCTGTATTATTTTAATCCGGATACTGCTACAAGCGGATGGATTTGGACACGGCCGCAAATCAAGCGGATTGGAAAACATATATTCTGTAAATAGAGGGGTGAATTATCATGCTTAGAGGAATTCTTATTGGGATACTTGCACTGGGTGTTGCCGGTACAGCGTTTTGGGGTTATCAGGAACACCGGGAGAAAAATGCAATCCTCATTAATGCTGAAAATAATTATCAAAGAGCATTTCATGATTTAACATATCAAGTCGACCTATTGCATGACAAAATTGGAACAACTTTAGCGATGAATTCGAGAGCTTCACTCTCACCTGAATTGGCAGAAGTATGGAGATTGACTTCAGAAGCCCACTCGGACGTGGGCCAGCTGCCTCTAACACTTCTTCCTTTCAATAAAACCGAAGAGTTTTTATCCAATATCGGAGATTTCAGTTATCGGACAGCAGTAAGAGATTTAGAGAAGGAGCCATTATCGGAAAAGGAATACCAAACCCTCAAACAGCTTTATAAGCAATCTGCGGATGTTCAGCAGGATTTACGTAAAGTACAGCATATGGTTCTTGAAAAGAACTTGAGATGGATGGATGTGGAAATGGCTCTCGCGTCCAATAAAGAACCTGCAGACAATACCATTATAGATGGCTTTAAAACAGTGGAAAAAACAGTTGAAGGCTACGGAGAGACAGACTTTGGACCTGCATTTGTAAATATGCAGAAAAAGGATGAAAACTACAAATATCTGAAGGGCAAAGAAATTTCAAAAAAAGAAGCTGCACGTATCGGTCAGCACTATGCAGGTCTGGGGAAGAATGTGAACATCAGAGTAACGGAAAACGGCAAGGGATCTGATTACGGATTTTTCAGTGTGAGTATCCAAAACAAGAAAACAAATGAAGAAGCAAACATGGATATTACCAAAAAAGGCGGCTATCCAATCTGGTATATCCTGGACCGGAAAGTGGCGAAACAAAAAGTAAGCCTTAATGAGGCAAGCAATAATGCAGTTAAATTTCTAAAGGACAATGGCTTTAAAGATCTGGATTTATTCGAGAGTGCCCAATATGACAATTTAGGGGTATTCACCTTTGTTTCGAATCAGGAGGGTGTAAGAATTTATCCGGACTCCATTCGTGTGAAAATTGCGCTTGACAATGGCGGGATGACTGCTTTTTCTGCCGAAGATTATTTAAAATCTCATCACCAGCGTGAAATTCCAGAGCCTGCGATTACTGCGGAAGAGGCAAGAACAAAGGTGAATCCGCAGTTGAAGGTCATGGAAGACAGGCGTGCAATAATTATTAACGATTTGAATCAGGAAGTTTCCTGTTATGAATTTATGGGCACATTGGGTGAAGATACTTACAGGATTTATATAAATGCAGAAACAGGACAGGAAGAAAAAGTTGAAAAGCTTAAGAATGCAGAACCAATATATGAAGATGTAGTGTAGAGAAAGCCGGATAGGCTTTCTCTCTTTTTAGGTCTTTTTGCTCAAAAGAAGCAAAAATGTTATTGCAGGATTCTTATATAGCGTTCATAATTAAATGACAAGATTATCCTTTTACTATGGGGAAGTGTGGAAGTGTGATAAATATTGGTGAAGCATTGATGCTCGAATTGACGTACTCCGAAAAACCTGAAAATTATAAATGTAAGCTTGCCGAAAGAGAAGGAAATAACTTATATATTGATTATCCAATAAATCAGGAAACGAATAAAACTGCATTTCTGGTCGATGGTACACAGCTGAAGGCTACCTTTTTAGCTGATGATGGAACGGTATATCTTTTTGAAAGCGAAGTTCTAGGAAGAGTTAAGAAAAAAATCCCGATGATGATTTTATCATATCCCGGGGATGAACATTTAGTGAAAATTCAAAGACGGCAGTTTGTCCGGATAGAAACACCAGTTGATGTTGCAATCCATTCGGAAAATAACGAGTTCTCTCCTTTTGTATCCGTTACGGATGATATAAGTGCAGGCGGGGCTGCAATCATCGCTAAGATGGACAGTTCCTTAAAAGCCAATATGAAAATACTTACATATTTCGTATTAGCCATGCAAAACGGTGTCAATTATTATTTGAAACTTAAAAGTAACGTAATAAGAGTCTCTGAACCCCGAAATGGCAAATCGCTAATTTCTGTTCAATTTATGGAGGTAAGCCCGCAGGACAGGCAATTGCTTTTGCGTTTTTGTTTCGAAAGGCAATTGGCCATGAAGAAAAAAGGCCTGGAAATATGAATAAAGGAATAATTTTTATATTCATCTCTCATAATAGATGGTGAAGTCTATTGA
This sequence comes from Bacillus sp. 7894-2, assembly GCF_002272225.1. Classification (NCBI taxonomy): domain Bacteria; kingdom Bacillati; phylum Bacillota; class Bacilli; order Caryophanales; family Bacillaceae; genus Bacillus; species Bacillus sp. 7894-2. Next base: position 32,038 of record NZ_NPDG01000088.1, on the reverse strand, counting down.
ATTGATTCTATATTTCCAGTTGGAGAGATGGCCATGATGAAAACAGTGGAGAGGATTATTCTTAAATTAATTATAGTACAATTTGTTTTCCTGCTGATCACTCAATTTTTCTTTCATCATATGGATGCATTTCCGGAATTAAAGCAGCTGACACAGTATGAAGGTGTCACAGATCAGAATTTTACTGAACTGCTTGAAACTTTCAGAAAAAATAATTAGCAGGCAGGCGCCTGCTTATTTTTGTGGTGAAATTTTTAAAAACTGCTTTAAAAATTTGCAAGACTTAAAATACAGCTTATTTATGCACTGAAGAAGACTTATTATGTTAAAATAAATCGGAATGAACCTGGAGAAAAAGCGGCCAGGGTTACACAGGAGGAACTATGAGTAAACGTATATCAATCGCAATTGACGGCCCAGCTGCTGCAGGGAAAAGTACAGTAGCAAAGATCGTGGCCGAGAAATTATCTTACATATATATTGATACTGGTGCCATGTATCGGGCCTTGACTTATAAAGCAATTCAGAAAAATACAAGCCTTGAAGATGAAGCCTCTCTTATGGAGATTTTAAACAATACAGTTATTGAACTGCAGCCAGGCGAAAAAGGGCAATTAATTTATCTGGACGGCCAGGATGTGACAAATGAAATCAGAACTTCCGAAGTGACAAATTCTGTTTCCGTTGTTTCCATGCATAAGCTGGTTAGGGAAGAAATGGTTTCGCGCCAGCAAAGCTTTGCTTTAAATGGAGGAGTGGTAATGGATGGCCGGGATATCGGAACTCATGTCCTGCCCCATGCAGAAGTGAAGGTTTTCCTTCTGGCTTCTGTCGATGAAAGAGCTCTAAGGCGGCATAACGAAAATATCCAAAAGGGATATTCATCTGACCTGGACAAGCTGAAGGAGGAAATCTCTCTTAGGGACAAGCTGGACTCTGAACGTGAAGTAGCTCCATTAAAAAAAGCGGCTGATGCAAAGGAGATTGATACAACCTCATTGTCAATTGGGCAGGTAGTCGACAGGATAATGGATCTGGCTATTGAAAGGATTGGTTCAAAGTGAATCTCTACGCTTTTGCCAAAGCGGCAGTCTATGGGGTTCTAAAACCCATTTACAGATTTGAAGTATTCGGAAAGGAGAACTTTCCGGAAGAAGGCGGGGTTCTCCTTTGCTCTAATCATATAGATAATCTGGATCCTCCCGTAGTCGGCATTAATGCTCCAAGGCCAGTATATTTCATGGCCAAAGAAGAGCTTTTTAATGTTCCGGTCCTAGGGAAAATTGTTCCCCATCTAAATGCTTTTCCTGTCAAAAGAGGAATGAGTGACAGGGAAGCGTTAAGAAAAGGTCTTGGAATTCTAAAAGAAGGAAATGTTTTAGGTCTGTTCCCGGAGGGTACTAGGAGTAAAACGGGACAGCTGCGAAAAGGGCTGGCCGGAGCAGGTTTTTTTGCTCTCAGATCGGAAGCGCATGTTGTTCCCTGCGCCATTATTGGTCCTTATAAAGCTTTTTCAAAATTAAAAGTTGTTTACGGGAAACCAATTGATATGAAAGAGCTTCGAGAAAGAAAGGCATCAGCGGAGGAAACCACAGAAATGATTATGTCTGAAATCCGTAAATTAATTGAAGATTACTCTTAGACCTTCTTGCTTGACAAAAAACTTCTTTTGTAAGAAGTTAGTAAAAAGGCATTTTTTTAAAAGGCGAAAATATTCGAAAAATAAGGCTTTCCTTTACTGAACAATTTTATAATCAAAAACAGTTGAAAAATAGCCTGTAAATAATTAGCCATTCGAGTATTTCTGCTGCTGACACAGGGTTCTTGCCTGGATGGCAGGCAGTTGAATACAGATTAAAAATTTGAAAGCAGCCATTGGATTAAGGAGGAATACATATGTCAGAGGAAATGAATCAAGTAGAAGTTAAAAATTTTGAGGTGGGTGACAAGGTAAAAGGCCAAGTTACCAAGGTTGAAGAAAAGCAAGTCATCGTTGATCTTGCTGACAGCAAACTGGATGGGATTATCCCAATCAGCGAGCTTTCAAGCCTTCACATTGAAAAAGCCGGCGATGCGGTATCAGAAGGAGATCAACTCGAGCTTGAGGTTTTAAAAGTTGAGGAAGATGCTCTTATTCTTTCAAAACGTAAAGTTGATGCCGGTAAGTCATGGGAAACTCTCGAACAGAAATTCAATGAGGGTGAAGTTTTTGAAGCAGAAATAAAAGATGTAGTTAAAGGCGGATTAGTAGTAGACCTGGGTGTTCGCGGATTTGTTCCAGCTTCCCTGGTTGAAGCTCATTTTGTTGAAGATTTTACTGATTATAAAGGCAAAACGATGACATTTAAAATTGTTGAGCTTGATAAAGATAAAAATCGCCTGATTCTTTCCCATCGTGCTGTAATAGAGGAAGAAAAAGGCAAGCAGAAACATCAAGTGCTGGAGTCCCTTCAGGCAGGTGAGGTTCTGGATGGAACAGTTCAAAGAATTACTGACTTTGGAGCATTTGTTGATATCGGCGGAATCGATGGACTTGTCCATATTTCCCAGCTTTCCTATGAGCATGTGGAAAAGCCTTCAGATGTTGTCGAGGAAGGCCAAAAAGTGCAAGTGAAAGTATTAAGCGTCGACCGCGACAATGAACGCATTTCACTATCCATTAAGGAGACTCTTCCTGGACCATGGGATAATATCGGCGAGAAGGCTCCTAAAGGCAGTACACTTGATGGAACAGTTAGAAGACTTGTTTCATACGGAGCATTTGTTGAAGTTTTTCCTGGTGTTGAAGGACTTGTCCATATTTCTCAAATTGCTCATAAGCATATCGGAACTCCGCATGAAGTTCTAAGCGAAGGACAGGAAGTGAAAGTGAAGGTTCTTGATGTGAACGAACAGGATCAGCGCCTGTCATTGAGCATCAAAGATCTTCTTGAAAAAGAGCAGGAAGAAGTGACTGACTATGAACTTCCTGAAGAAACAAAAGGCTTCTCGCTTGGTGATATGATTGGCGACCAGCTAAAGAATTTAAAAAAGTAATGGTGATAAATTGTGTCCAGATCAAAACGTAAATGGGATCATATCCAGCATGCTTTAGCAACAGGCCAGAGCAGCAATACCGGTTTAGCCGATATTGCTTTTGTACATCAAAGCCTTCCTGATGCGTTTCTTGATCAGGCAGATTTAGGCACTTCAATTGGCGAACTTTCATTAAGTTCGCCAATTTTCATAAATGCTATGACAGGGGGCGGAGGAGAAAGAACGGTTCAAATTAACCGGGATCTCGCCTTGGCCGCCAAATCAACAGGCCTTGCTATGGCAGTAGGGTCTCAGATGTCTGCACTTAAGGATCCAAGTGAAGCAGAATCCTACCGGGTTGTCAGACGGGAAAACTCCCGAGGTATTATTTTAGGCAACTTAGGAAGTGAAGCTACAATCGATCAGGCAAAAGCAGCAGTTGATATGATTGAAGCAAATGCACTGCAAATTCATTTAAATGCTGTACAGGAATTGACCATGCCGGAAGGTGACCGTGATTTTCGCGGTGCATTAAAAAGAATTGAAAAAATTGTCGCCCATTCCGAAGTTCCAGTAGTAGTAAAAGAAGTAGGGTTTGGCATAAATAAAGAAGCAGCTTCAATGCTTGCCTCAGTCGGCGTTAAAGGCATTGATATCGGCGGATTTGGAGGAACAAATTTCTCCCGTATTGAAAATGCAAGAAGAGATAGACTGTTAACGTTTTTCGATGAATGGGGAATACCGACAGCTGTCTCCATTGCAGAAGCTGCATCTTTAAAAGCAGGCGTTGCTGTTATTGCTTCCGGGGGCATTCGGACAAGCTATGAAATAGCAAAGGCAATTGCACTTGGTGCAGGAGCTGCTGGGATGGCGGGGTTCTTTTTAAAGGTCCTAATGAAAGAAGGAATTGAGGCACTTATCGAAGAAATTAACAACATTCATTCTGAATTGAAGATGATCATGACAGCTTTGGGGACAAAAAGCATCGCGGAACTCCAGCAGTCTCCCATAATCATATCTGGAAGGACCCATCATTGGCTGAATGAACGCGGAATTGAGACAAAAGCATATTCCAGGCGGACCATCCAAAAATAGCTCTCGTCATTTGACGAGAGCTATTTTTTTCATTCTGGCTGCAGTGCATAGCAAGGCGAAGCAGCTTTTCTTAACTGTATTTCGAATCATTCAGAGATCTGGCTTCTTCGGGACTCTGCATCTTGGAAGCTCCAGGATAATGAAGTGCCTGGTCGCGATCGGACTCCACTTTTCCGCTATTTTTCAGCTTTTTTTCCTGTCTGTCTTTGCCCATATATAACACCTCCATGTTATTAAGATGAAGTGAGCGCGTGAGAATTATGCAAAAAGACAGCTGGGATTCATTTGGCAATGCTTTTGAATTTGAAGGGTTAATTTACATACGAAGTAGCCATAATGGAAATGATAGGAGGTAGAGGATGGAAGGATTATTTTTTTATTGGATTTCCTGGATGGTTTGGATTATGGCGACTTTTTTTATGGCTCGAACGAATAAATACCGGTTTTTATTGTCTGCCTGGATCTTATGCTTAATGATCCTGTCACCCTTGACACTTAATATCCTTAATTTTGAAATTGGTATCGCTGCACTTTTTTTGCTTGTATCACTATATATTTTCGCCCGGAGACTAAAAAAGTTGAGCAAACTTTATTTCCTTTTTTGCACATTCATCCTGATGATGGCCTATGTCACTTTTCACCTTTTTGAACTGTTTGATCCTGTTTGGGTGATTTTCCCCCGGGAATGGATGCTTTCATTCCTTATGGTTTATATGGCTGTACTCCTGCAAAAAAACAGAATGCTCAGGCTGCCGTTAATATTGCTCGGGGGCATCCAGGGAGAATTTCTATATGCCTTTATCCTTAAACCATTTTCCTTTCCGTATACGATTGGATCATTGGCCTTTTTGGATATCATGAGCATTTCATTTTCCATATCGGCTTTATGGATTGCGGTGCATTGGACGGTCCAATACATTGAAGCCAACTTTAAACATTTTGAAAGGGAGAAACAAAAATTATCATGAGTGAATACACATACCCGATTCTTTTTGGTCTGGCTATAGGAACCTTGACACGTATTTATATGCTTCGGACCGATTACCGTCAATACCCTACATATTTGCACGGGAAAATTATTCATGTTGCTTTAGGATTCATTGCTGCAGGCCTTGGAACGGTGGCTATTCCTTCAATTATGGAGGAAGACTTCACAGCCGTCACCTTTCTGACTCTGGCTGCATCCCAGTTTAGAGAAGTCAGAAATATGGAGAGAAACACACTGACTGAACTGGACAGCTACGAAATGGTTCCGAGAGGAAAAACATATATCGAAGGTGTAGCAATAGCCTTTGAAAGCAGGAATTATCTTGTAATCTTCACATCATTGCTTAGTACGCTAGGCTATCTGCTGTTTAATATATGGGGAGGTCTTGCGGCAGCCGTTCTTGCCATAGTGGTTTCCACGAAATTAATGTCGGGTGGAAGGCTGAAGGATATTGTAGATGTTGAGTTTGTGGAACCGCGTTTTGATGGAGCAGGCTTGTATGTGGACAATATTTACATTATGAATATCGGTTTGCCTGAAAGGCAAGAGGAAGTGCTCCGATATGGCATGGGCTTTATTTTAAATCCAAAAAATTTCAATGCCCGATCCACTATTGCCAATCTGGGACAGAGGCAGGCTATATTGCATGATGTTTCTACTGCTTTGGGTGTTTACCGGGATTCAGGGACTCCTGCGCTTGTTCCTCTGGCAAAAAGGGATCTGGATGATGGGCGAGTTGGGGTATTTGTTTTGCCCCAGGTAAAGGATGTTAATAAAGCCCTAAAAGTCATCGAAGCAGTCCCGACACTCGAAAATGCGATTAGGATGCCTTCTGAACGGCAAACGAATGGGAAAGGAAGTTAGAGTATGGTGCTTGAAAAATACATACTGGCTGCTATTACAACAAATCCATCCAAGATACCGTCAGGGACTGCCGTTTTTCATTGTGAAGATAAAAAAGAAATGGAAATCATCGCAGCCAATCTTGAAGCAATTCTAGACGGAATTGCCCATGCCTTAACAGAAGAACTATATGTAATTGTTAAGCATTAAGGGAGGTTTCCAAGTTTTTCATTGCCGTGAAGGTTTCTCTTTGTTAAAATATCTAAGTTAGACCCTTCTATCTTTGAGAAGGGTTTATTTTATAAATGTAAAGCGGTTTGGATGGTTTTAACATCAATGTAGTGTTATTGTGGACAGCCATCTGTATGCTTACTTTAAGTAAAAGGCATTTCTGGAACATAGACGCAAAGTTTAACAATTTAAGAATAAAGAATTGAAAGGGTGATGTTCATGGCAAAACCAGTTTTGGCTATTGTCGGGCGTCCTAACGTTGGCAAATCAACGATATTTAACAGAATTGTAGGAGAACGGATATCGATTGTCGAAGATATTCCGGGAGTGACCAGGGACAGAATTTATAGTTCTGCAGAATGGCTGACTCATGATTTTAATATTATTGATACAGGCGGAATTGATATTGGGGATGAGCCATTTTTAGATCAAATTCGTCTTCAGGCAGAAATTGCGATAGATGAAGCTGATGTCATTGTCTTTCTTGTGAACGGAAGAGAGGGTGTCACAAGCGCAGATGAGGAAGTTGCAAAAATTTTATATAAAGCCAAAAAGCCTGTAGTTCTGGGTGTGAATAAGATTGATAACCCTGAGATGCGGGATTTGATTTATGACTTTTATGCACTTGGCTTTGGTGAGCCGTTTCCGATTTCAGGTTCTCATGGTCTTGGTCTTGGAGACTTGCTTGATGAAGCTGCCAAGCATTTTCCGAAACATGGCCAAAGTGAATATGGAGAAGATGTCATTAAGTTTTCATTAATTGGCCGCCCGAATGTCGGGAAATCCTCCCTTGTAAACGCAATGCTTGGTGAAGAACGGGTCATTGTCAGCAATATCGCAGGCACCACAAGAGATGCAATCGACTCGAAGGTGAAAGTGGATGGACAGGAATATGTCATCATCGATACTGCGGGTATGCGGAAAAAAGGGAAAGTGTATGAAACAACAGAAAAGTATAGTGTACTAAGAGCCTTGAGGGCAATCGAGCGTTCCGATGTTGTCCTGGTGGTTATTGATGGGGAAGAAGGAATCATTGAACAGGACAAGCGCATTGCCGGTTATGCTCATGAAGCAGGCAGAGCTGTTGTAATTGTTGTCAATAAGTGGGATGCTGTTGAAAAAGATGAGAAAACAATGAAGGCATTTGAACAAAATATCCGTGAGCATTTTCAATTCCTGGATTATGCACCTGTTGTTTTCCTTTCTGCCAAAACGAAAAAGCGTATTCATACACTTATCCCAATGATTAACACAGCCAGTGAAAATCATTCTTTGCGTGTTGAAACAAGCGTCCTGAATGATGTTGTCATGGATGCTATTGCAATGAACCCAACGCCAACAGATAAAGGAAGACGCCTAAGGGTTTATTACACCACACAGGTTGCTGTGAAGCCGCCGACATTTGTTGTGTTTGTCAATGATCCTGAACTTCTTCATTTTTCATATGAACGTTTCCTGGAAAACAGAATCAGGGACGCTTTTGGTTTTGAAGGCACACCTATTAAGATATTTGCAAGGGAAAGAAAATAATGCGATGACGCCGGCCGGGAAGCTTTAAAATGTGTCTGGCAGGCAGAATCGGATGAATTTTCAATGCATCCAAATACATTAAAAGGCAGTGATCAAATGGAGCGGAAAAAAGAAAGTGTAGCTGTAGCAGGTGCCGGCAGCTGGGGTACTGCCCTGGCGATGGTGCTTGCGGATAATGGGCATGACGTCAGATTGTGGGGCCATAATCCTGATCAGATAGAGGAAATTAATAAGCACCATACTAATCAAAAATATCTATCAGGAATACATCTGCCTGCAGAAATAAAGGGATATACATCGCTTGAAGAGGCTTTAAGCGGAACTGACACCTTGATTTTGGCAGTGCCGACAAAGGCCATTCGTGAAGTAATCGGGAAGATCAAGGGAATTAGAAAAGAGCCCCTGACTATTGTGCACGTAAGTAAAGGAATAGAACCTGATTCACTTCTCAGAATTTCTGAAATGATTGAAGAGGAAATGCCCGGAAACCTTCTGGACAGTGTTGTGGTGCTCTCAGGCCCAAGCCATGCAGAAGAAGTTAGTCTGAGGCATCCAACTACTGTTACGGTGTCTTCAAAAGATATGGACGCTGCCGAAAAAATTCAGGATTTATTTATCAATAACAATTTCAGAGTATATACCAACCCCGATATCATTGGAGTGGAAATTGGCGGTGCTTTAAAAAATATCATCGCCCTTGCTGCCGGAATTACAGATGGCTTAGGTTATGGAGACAATGCCAAGGCAGCCTTGATAACCAGAGGTCTTGCTGAAATCGCCCGTCTAGGGATGAAGATGGGGGCAAGCCCGCTTACCTTTTCCGGATTAGCGGGGATCGGGGACTTGATCGTTACATGTACCTCCGTCCATTCACGCAATTGGAGAGCAGGAAACCTTCTTGGAAAGGGACATAATCTGCAGGAAGTCCTGGATAATATGGGCATGGTCGTAGAGGGAGTCAGAACAACAAAAGCAGCGCATCAGCTGGCTCAAAAATATAACGTGAAAATGCCAATTACCACTGTTCTGTATGATGTTCTTTTTAATAATGTGAATGCGAAGGATGCTGTTGAACTTCTGATGGGAAGAGGAAAAACACATGAGATGGAAGACCTCGCGAACGTTTTGGAAGATCAAAGCGGGAGTAAAAAAAACTGATATCGATATAAATATAAAAATATAGGCATTAGATGATGCGAGACAGCAGGTTCCTGCATACAATGCAACGAAGCAAACTAGTGTAATGAACAGGGTGCTGGGTTATTTAGTCAAATGGCTGAGGTAAAGAATTGCCCCTTCTTTGCCTCAGTTTTTTTGTGTTCATTTTTTCGTGATGAAAAGCTTTTAGATTTATCCATTTAATATGTTATAATACATTTCGGAAAAGGGAGTTGATTATATGTCACCGTCTTTAATGAAAATGTGGATATCTCTAGCCTCTATGGGATTTATGTTTTTATCTATAATATTAATTTATCTTAGCCGCTACAAGCTGAAAGCTGGAGTTTTTAAGGTAATTACAGCATTTGTTGCCTACTTTTTAATGATAATCAGCGGAATTATTATAGTGATTGTCGTGTTCAGCGGTCCGACAAGCAGCTAGCACTTTTACATAAAGGGTTGATTAAATGAAAAAAACTTTTAACATGTTTTTGCTTTTGCTGAGCGGTGTTTTGATTCTGACAGGCTGTATGTATCCTGAAGAAAAATTATCCCAAAATCAGATAGCCTATAAGGATCAGATTCAATCTGTCCAGTCTGCAGTGGATCAATACAGGGAAGCAAATGGTGGTCTTCTGCCGATTAAAACCAAGGGGCAGACAACTCCTATCTATCAAAAATATCCAATCGATTTTAAAAAAGTTGCTCCGGAATATATGGCAGAGCCGCCTGGAAATGCCTTTGAATCCGGCGGGGTTTTTCAATATGTGATTGTTGACGCAGAAACAGATCCGAAAGTGAAAATTTTTGATTTAAGAATTGCTGAAACAATCAGGGATATTAACCTGAGGATTAAAGCACATGGATTCCCGCCATATAAAGAGCAAATAGCTGAAAATGTTTATACAATGGACTTTAAAAAATTGGGATTTAAGGAAGAGCCAAAAGCCCTCAGTCCTTATAGCGGCCAGAGCCTTCCATATGTCGTAACCGGCAATGCTGAAGTATATGTAGATTATCGGGTTGATTTGTATAAGGCATTGGAGAATAAGAAGAACAAACCTGAACTTGGAAAGGATATTAGAAATCTTCTTGTAGAGGATTCTGATTTTGTTCCCGCCTATTCACTGCCTTATACGATTGAGCCCGGCACAAATGATCCAATCTTTTTGGTGAAATAGTCATAACCCTTCTCCTGCAAAATATATTGTAGGAGAAGGGTTATTTTTTTATTTATTTTTATAACCACTCTTCAACTAATGACTAAAAGCATAAAGGCAAAGAAATAAAGGCGCAGGGGAGTTTCTAAATAATTAAGGAAATTTGGAATGGCCTGCTGTCCATTCCGGACTGTCATAGCATTGGAGCTCTACAGCTGGGCTGACAGGTGCAGTGCACTTTCCTGATAGGGGGGTAAAAAAGAAAAAAACTGTCATAACAATGTAGGACAACATCATACACATATAATGTCCAAACATAATAGATAGGATAATATTATCCCATTAACTCAAGATTTCAGGAGGGGATCACTTGGAAAAGGTTGATATTTTTAAAGATATTGCCGAAAGAACTGGCGGCGATATATATTTCGGGGTAGTTGGCGCAGTTCGCACCGGCAAATCTACATTTATAAAAAAGTTCATGGAATTGGTTGTACTGCCAAATATGGAAAACGAAGCGGAACGTGCCCGCACACAGGATGAGCTTCCCCAAAGTGCTGCCGGCAAGACAATTATGACCACAGAACCGAAATTTGTTCCTAACCAGGCTGCTACAGTTCATGTAGCAGAAGGGCTGGATGTAAATATCAGGCTTGTGGACTGTGTGGGATATACAGTACCGGGAGCGAAGGGCTATGAAGACGAAAACGGCCCGAGAATGATCAATACACCATGGTATGAAGAGCCGATTCCTTTTCACGAAGCTGCTGAAATAGGAACAAGAAAGGTGATTCAGGAGCATTCCACAATCGGAGTGGTGATTACAACAGACGGAACCATCGGGGAGATACCGCGTGCAAACTATATTGAGGCAGAAGAAAGAGTTATTGATGAGTTAAAAGAAGTTGGCAAGCCGTTTATCATGATCATTAACAGCGTCCAGCCTCACCACCCAAATACGGATGCCCTTAGAAATGATCTTGCCGAAAAATATGATATCCCTGTCCTGGCCATGAGCGTAGAGGGCATGAGAGAATCGGATGTATTAAATGTTATGCGAGAAGCTCTTTATGAGTTCCCGGTACTGGAAGTGAATGTAAATCTTCCAAGCTGGGTTATGGTGCTGCATGAAGATCACTGGCTTCGTGAAAGCTATCAGGAAGCAGTTAAAGAAACGGTTAAGGATATTAAGAGGCTAAGAGATGTTGACCGTGTGGTCCATCAATTCAGCGACTTTGAATTCATTGACCGGGCAGGCCTTGCAGGAATTGAAATGGGGCAGGGAGTAGCCGAAATTGACTTATATGCGCCGGACGATCTTTATGATGAGGTCCTTAAAGAGATAGTGGGTGTTGAAATCCGCGGAAAAGACCACTTGCTCGAGCTGATGCAGGAATTTGCCCATGCAAAAGCTGAGTATGATCAAATTTCCGATGCGCTGAGAATGGTGAAGCAAACCGGCTACGGCATCGCTGCTCCTTCACTGGCTGATATGAGTCTCGATGAACCGGAAATTACACGCCATGGATCACGCTTTGGTGTAAGGCTTAAGGCTGTTGCTCCATCCATTCATATGATAAAAGTTGATGTGGAATCTGAGTTCTCTCCTATCATCGGAACAGAGAAGCAAAGCGAAGAACTCGTCCGCTACCTGATGCAGGACTTTGAAGATGATCCACTCTCAATCTGGAACTCCGACATCTTTGGACGCAGCCTCAGCTCCATCGTAAGAGAAGGAATTCAGGCAAAATTGTCCCTGATGCCTGAAAACGCAAGATATAAACTCAAAGAGACATTAGAAAGAATCATCAACGAAGGCTCGGGCGGATTAATTGCGATAATTCTTTAATGAAGGCTCCTTTTGGAGTCTTTTTTTGCGGTGGAATGAGTCGGGATCCGGGCCAACTTCGGACACAGGAGGAGAAAATCCAGTGTTCTAAGTCCGAACCCAGAGCACCTTAAAGGAACTGGCAACCCTTGCAATTTGAAATAATATGTTTCAACCCGTATGATAAGGGTAATTAAACGAGGTCAGCGTATTACAAATATGTTGCAAATAAGAAAAGATTCCCATTAAATCATGAAATATTCTTGATAACAGCATTTGATTGTGATAATCTTTTAACAGAATTACCGTTATGGCGGCCAAACCCTTATTTTAAAAGGGTTTATAATGATTTTTTGATTGAAAAATTTCAATTTATCATTTAATATAAGGCTTGTTAAACAAAAACACGCCATAACGTATAGAATTCAGTAATTTTGTTTACAAATGTATGTAAGGAATCTTATTTTACTGGGTTTTATCCATATTTGGGAGGAGGTGAAAGGCATGAACAAAACAGAACTAATTAACGCAGTTGCAGAGGCTGGCGAACTTTCTAAAAAAGACGCGACTAAAGCAGTTGATGCTGTTTTCGATACAATCCTTGATGCTTTGAAAAATGGTGATAAGGTACAACTAATCGGTTTCGGAAACTTTGAAGTTCGCGAACGTGCTGCCCGCAAAGGACGCAACCCGCAAACTGGCGAAGAAATCGAAATCGCTGCAAGCAAAGTTCCTGCTTTCAAACCAGGCAAAGCGCTTAAAGATGCAGTTAAATAATCTACATACAAGTGCTTAAAGCTTATGCTTGAGCAAAAAACCGCGATATATTCGCGGTTTTTTCTTTTTGTGTTACTGGCCTTTAAAAAGAAGAGGATTCACCCTGTTCACGGTATTTTATTTGAAGATGTTTCAGTTTTGCCTGAATGAAGGGGTTATGCTAATATGAACATATTATTACCACAGTGTTATACATAGGAGGCATTAATATGGCAGAGGTAAATCGTGCCCAGTTAGAAGATGCGGTGCGTTTAATATTGGAAGCAATCGGTGAAGACCCGAATCGTGAAGGACTTCTTGATACACCAAAACGAGTCGCAAAAATGTACGAAGAAGTTTTTATGGGACTTAACCAGGACCCTAAAGAATACTTTGATACAGTATTTGGCGAGGACCATGAGGAACTTGTTTTGGTTAAAGATATTCCGTTCTACTCTATGTGTGAACATCATCTTGTGCCTTTCTTTGGGGTTGCCCATGTAGCATACATCCCGCGGAATGGGAGAGTAACAGGATTAAGCAAACTCGCCAGAGCTGTAGAGGCAGTTGCGAAACGTCCTCAGCTTCAGGAACGCATTACATCTACTGTAGCAAATTCGATCCTGGAAAAGCTTGAGCCGCATGGTGTGATGGTTGTTGTGGAAGCAGAGCATATGTGCATGACAATGCGCGGAGTTAAAAAGCCCGGTTCAAAAACGGTGACATCAGCAGTAAGAGGCGTATTTGCAGAGGATGCAAGAGCACGTGCAGAAGTACTTTCACTGATAAAACAATAATATGGACTCTGTTTATGAATGAGTTTAGGCAATAAACAGATCAAAGGCTGAAAGATAAAACTTTTAGCCTTTTTTTATAACTAATTATCAATCACCAGCATATAGCAAAGGATGGTATGAATGGAAAAGAAAAATCCATCAGGAAACGATTATATTGTGATTAAAGCAAAAGAAGACGGTGTTAATGTAATAGGGTTAACAAGAGGATCCGATACAAGATTCCACCATTCAGAAAAACTTGACCAGGGAGAAGTCATGATTGCGCAATTTACAGAGCATACTTCTGCGATTAAAATCAGGGGGAATGCCAGGATCATGACAAGCTATGGAGAACTCGAAAGTGAGGCTAAGAAATAGCTTTCCCCTGGAATAGAAGGTCAGAATATTTTCATAAGATAATGTCCTGACATGTTCCTGTCATTTATGATATAATTGTCTCTGCTTGAATATTTCTCTTGAATACAAGATACCGGGTAAAAGGTTTTTTGCCCGTTTTATATTTAATAGGAAACAATGAATTGGTTAAAAATAGATAATAATATGTAAGGCGTTTTGTATCCGTTCTCTTTGTCGCGGTAATCACATGGAGAAATAGCGGCTGGGAAAAGAAAATTAAGGGGAAACAAGGGTGATGGCATGCATGATGTGAAGATTAAATTAGCAGATGTGAAAGAACAGATTGAAAAAAAAGTTAACCACCCTTATCTGCTCAGGTATATTGATTCACCTGTTATTGATGAAGACAAGCTTCTGCTTTTTATCTCTTTACTTGATGATGTGGAGATACCTGAATCAAAAGCAGAAAAATATGCAGTAACTGCAATGCTTATCCAAATCGCCCTTGATACCCACGAACTTGTTAAGAACGATGAATCTGAAGACAAAGGTCTTAAACATAGACAGCTTACTGTCCTTGCTGGTGTTTATTACAGCGGATTATATTACAAGATTCTCGCAGCTCTTGATGATATCAAAATGATCAGGGTCTTCGCGGATGGGATTAAAGATGTAAATGAGCATAAAATTTCGCTTTATCAGAAATCTCCTGAAGCGGTCGACACTCTGATGAGTTCAGTCAGGAAAGTAGAGGCGTCACTTTTTGAAAAGCTGGCTGACGCATTCAGCAAAACAGCATGGAAAGAAGTAATATCCAATCTTTTATTCATTAAGCGCCTGATTATGGAGAAGCAGCAGTTCATGAAGGAAGGCACCTCAGTTGTTTTTGAAGCGCTTAAAAAGCTGACTTTCCCAAAAGTGAAAGAGATGTCTGCTGAGCAGAGGAAATATCTGATTCTCATTTGCGACAGGTATATTGACTTTTCAAGGAATATTGTCGATCAATCACTGCTGAATTTTCCTATGGCAAATGAATTACTGGAGCAGCGTATTCACTGCATTTTCAATAATAATCAGTCTGTGGCTAAAACTTTTGTGGAAGAAGGATAAAATATGCAGCAATCAAAAGAAGAACGTGTTCATAGCGTATTTGAAAAGATTTATGGCAACTACGATAAAATGAATTCTGTTATCAGCTTTCAGCAGCATTTAAGATGGCGTAAAGATACAATGAAAAAGATGAATGTTCAAAAAGGTGCAAAAGCGCTTGATGTCTGCTGCGGAACAGCCGATTGGTCCATTGCGCTCGCTGAAGCCGTAGGTGAAAACGGTAAAGTGACAGGCTTGGATTTCAGCAAAAATATGCTGAAGATTGGTGAGGAAAAAATCAAAGAGCGGAAACTGAAGCAAGTGGAGCTTGTGCATGGTAATGCAATGGAGCTTCCTTTCGCTGACAATTCATTCGATTATGTGACAATCGGTTTTGGTCTGCGCAACGTGCCGGATTATCTGCAGGTGTTAAAAGAAATGAACCGTGTCGTAAAGCCAGGGGGTCTGGCAGTATGTCTGGAGACTTCTCAGCCAACACTGTTCGGATACAAGCAGGCATATTATTTCTACTTCCGCTTTGTTATGCCTATGTTTGGAAAGCTTTTTGCCAAAAGCTTTAATGAGTATTCCTGGCTGCAGGAATCTGCGAGAGACTTTCCCGGGATGAAAGAACTTGCAGGAATGTTCGAGGAAGCAGGTTTTAAAAACGTTACATTTAAGCCTTATAGCGGCGGAGTGGCTGCCGTACACATTGGAACGAAATAAAAAATAATAACTTGTTCTGTATGTTTCTCATGGAAAAAGAGAATAGATCAGACGGGATCGATAAGCTGGGTGAGTAAGCAAATGAAATTGAAAATGATGTATTCATTTTTAAATTCAGATTTAAATGTTATAGAAAACGAGCTGGAGGAGACGATTAAAGCTGAGTCTCCCCTATTGCATCAGGCTTCCCTGCATCTGCTGCAGGCCGGGGGGAAAAGAATCCGCCCAGTTTTCGTTTTGCTGGCTGCGAAGTTCGGAGAATACGATATTGATAAAATTAAAAACGTAGCTGTATCACTGGAGCTTATCCATATGGCGTCGCTTGTCCATGATGATGTTATTGATGATGCAGAACTGCGCAGGGGACAGCCTACCATCAAAGCAAAATGGGATAATAAGATTGCCATGTATACCGGTGATTATATTTTTGCGCGTGCGCTGGAATTAATAACAAATGTGGAAAATCCGCATGCCCATAAAATTCTCTCTCATACACTTGTGGAACTGTGTATAGGCGAAATAGAGCAAATTAAAGATAAGTATAACTATGACCAGAATATCAGGACATATTTCCGGAGAATTAAAAGGAAAACAGCCATGCTGATTGCTGTGAGCTGCCAGCTTGGCGGAATTGCGGCTAATGTAGAGGAAGATATACATAGAAAACTTTTTAAATTCGGCTATTATGTGGGAATGTCCTATCAGATCATTGACGATGTTCTGGATTTTGTCGGTACAGAAAAAGAACTTGGCAAGCCAGCAGGAGGAGATCTCCTTCAGGGAAACATTACGCTTCCTGCTTTATTTGCAATGGAGGATCATAGAATCTCCGAACAAATCAGAAGAGTCCACGAAGGTACTGAACGAAGTGATATAGAAAACATAATTGCTATGGTCAAATATTCCGGTGCAATTGAAAAATCTCTGCAAATTAGTGATAAATATCTGCAGAAAGCTTTAGCGGTACTTGAAGAACTGCCTCATTCCAAATCCAAGAAAGCTTTACGGGATATTGCAAAATTTATAGGCAAAAGAAAATTTTAATTTAGTGTACCAATTGCCAGCACTCTACCGGGTGCCGGCAATTTCTCTGTTTGGAAAGTTAAAATAAAAAAGCGCTTTCAAATTTATGTTGCTAAATTTTCAAAACAATGTTAATATTTTCGTGGATTAACATTATAACTATACATAAGTTTTAGGAGTGGAATTCAATGGAAAGAACTTTTTTAATGGTTAAACCAGACGGTGTACAGCGCAATTTAATCGGGGAAATCGTTTCCCGTTTCGAAAAGAAAGGCTTTCAGCTAGTAGGCGGCAAGCTAATGAGCATTAGCCAGGAACTTGCGGAAGAGCATTATGGAGAGCATAAAGAGCGTCCATTCTTTGGAGAGCTTGTTGACTTTATTACATCCGGACCAGTTTTCGCAATGGTGTGGGAAGGTGAAAATGTTATCGCAACAGCTCGTCAGATGATGGGTTCAACAAATCCTAAAGATGCTGCTCCAGGAACAATCCGCGGAGATTTCGGCATTACAGTTGGAAAAAATGTAATCCATGGATCCGATTCACCTGTAAGTGCAGAACGTGAAATTGGCCTTTTCTTCAAAGAAGAAGAAAAAGTGGAATACAAAAAATTAATGAATGACTGGATTAACTAATATTTTAAAGAGTACTTGTCCATGACAAGTGCTTTTTTTGTAACCGAATTCATTATTTCAGCTGGATGGGTATAACCATAAAAGAAAAAAGCTCACCGGTATTATCAGAGGGGAAATAGAATGGCCGACGATTATCAGGAATTTATACAAAATATAAAAAGAAAAACAGGAATTGATCTTTCGCTGTACAAAGAAGCTCAAATGAAGAGAAGGCTCATATCCCTGTATGAGAAAAAAGGCTTTCAATCATTTGGAAGTTTTTTTAGCGCGTTAGTCAAGAATAGAGAACTGCTGAATGATTTTTTGGACAGGATGACAATAAATGTTTCCGAATTTTACCGGAATGCACAAAGGTGGGAGGTGCTCGAAAAAAATATCCTGCCTGGACTATTAGATCAAAATAGGAATCTGAAAATCTGGAGCGCTGCCTGTTCCACTGGTGAAGAACCTTATACAATTGCCATGATATTATCAAAAATGCTGCCAATGTCGCAAATCAAGATAAATGCAACTGATATTGATGAAAATGCCCTGGCAAGGGCACGGATGGGT
This sequence comes from Bacillus sp. 7894-2, assembly GCF_002272225.1. Classification (NCBI taxonomy): domain Bacteria; kingdom Bacillati; phylum Bacillota; class Bacilli; order Caryophanales; family Bacillaceae; genus Bacillus; species Bacillus sp. 7894-2. The sequence goes on along the minus strand of NZ_NPDG01000088.1, from coordinate 14,273 downwards.
CTTTACCCTGAGCGTTCGCTAAACGAAGTTCCTGATATGATGAAACAAAAGTTTTTTCAGCGGGAAGGAAGTTTCTATAAAATATCCGAGGATATAAAAAGGACAGTAACTTTCAAAAAGCAAAATCTCCTTTCAGATGATTTTGGCGGTCCGTATGATCTCATCGTATGCAGGAACGTTCTCATATATTTTACAGAGGAAGCAAAGGATCAGCTTTATCATAAATTCAGCGGCGCATTAAGAAAAGATGGGATATTCTTTGTTGGGAGCACTGAACAGATTTTTAACTCAGGCCGCTATCAACTGGCATCTGCTGAAACTTTCTTTTATAAAAAAGAATAATAACACATGGAGGATGATTATTTGGTCGTCCTCTTTTTCTTTTGTTTTTTAGTTTGGTAGTAAATAATATTCGTGTTAAAATGGCTCCATTCATAAGAAGAAATAAAATATTATAGGAATTTTCAATTTTATCTATTCTTATATTTATCATTATGTTATATTGGTACATAATCCTTTAATGAGTTGAAGGGGGAAAGAGTTTTGAGATATCTTACATCTGGTGAATCTCACGGACCGCAGCTGACTACTATAATAGAAGGGCTGCCAGCAGGAATGCCGCTCGTAGATTCAGATATAAACGAAGAGCTTGCCAGACGCCAGAAAGGATATGGCAGAGGCAGAAGGATGCAAATTGAAAAAGATACTGTTCAAATAACAGCCGGGATCAGACATGGATACACACTGGGATCCCCGGTAGCACTTGTTGTTGAGAATAATGATTGGAAGCACTGGACAAAAATTATGGGCCAGGATCCTCTCAATCCTGAAGATGAGGCAGAAATGAAAAGAAAAATCTCCCGTCCTCGCCCAGGCCATGCTGATTTAAATGGTGCCCTAAAATATGGGCACAGGGATATGAGAAATGTTTTAGAGCGATCTTCAGCCAGAGAAACCACAGTGAGAGTGGCTGCCGGTGCAGCTGCAAAAAAACTGCTTTCTCAGCTGGGGATTGAGGTTGCAGCACATGTTATTGAAATTGGCGGGGTTATTTCAGGCCAAAGAGATTATTCTTCACTTAAGGAGTTAAAGGAAATTACAGAAGAATCGCCCGTTCGCTGTCTGGATCAGACTGCCTCCCAAAAAATGATGGCTGCGATCGATTCCGCTAAGGAAAATGGCGATTCCATCGGCGGTGTAGTGGAGGTTATTGTTGAAGGAATGCCACCGGGAGTTGGAAGTTATGTACACTATGACCGAAAGCTTGATTCGAAGCTTGCAGGTGCGATGGTGAGCATCAATGCTTTTAAAGGTGTCGAGTTTGGCATAGGTTTCGAGGCAGCAAGGAAGCCTGGAAGTGAAGTTCATGATGAAATCGCATGGGACCCGGATAAAGGCTATTATCGGAAAACAAACCGTCTTGGCGGCTTAGAAGGGGGCATGTCAACGGGAATGCCAATCGTCATCAGAGGAGTAATGAAGCCAATACCCACTCTCTATAAACCGCTGCAAAGTGTAGATATCGAAACAAAGGAACCGTTCTCAGCAAGCATAGAGCGTTCTGACAGCTGTGCGGTGCCGGCAGCTGCAGTCGTTGCAGAAAATGTGATTGCCTGGGAACTGGCTTCAGCCATTGTAGACCAGTTTTATTCTGACCGGTTTGAGACATTAAAAGCGTCCGTTGAACAGCAAAGACAATTTGCGAGGGAGTTTTAATGAAAAGGATTTTAATCAAAACACCTGACAAGGCCTATCCGGTTTATATAGGGTCCGGAGCAATTGAGGGATTGGGATCATATATTAAAGATGCTTTTCCGGCCTTGACAAATGTAATGATCATCACGGATGAAACGGTTCGGGACCTGCATCTGCCAGAGCTGGAAGCGTCACTTACGGGGATTGAGGCCAAAGTCTGTACTGTGCCAAGCGGTGAGAAAGCCAAAACCTTTGAAGTTTACTATCAGTGCTTGTCCTTTGCTCTGGAACATAAACTTGATCGAAAATCTCTTATCCTGGCGTTTGGCGGGGGAGCTGTCGGAGATTTGGCAGGTTTTGTCGCAGCCACATTTATGAGAGGAATACCCTTCATTCAGATTCCAACTACCATCCTGGCACATGATAGCGCTGTGGGAGGAAAAGTTGCCATCAACCATCCTTCAGGAAAAAATATGGCAGGGTCTTTTTACCAGCCCCAGGCAGTGTTTTATGATCTGGCGTTTCTTGACTCCCTGCCTCAGAAAGAGCTGCGCTCAGGGTTTGCAGAAGTCATAAAGCATAGCCTGATAGATGATATGAACTTTTATTTGAACCTTAAAAACAACATCCTTACCCTTGAAAGCCTTCCCTCTGATGAATTAAGCAGGATGCTTACAAAGGGAATAGAGATCAAGGGCAGGATTGTTGCAGAGGATGAAAAGGAAGCTGGCGTTCGGGCATTTCTGAATTTCGGCCATACTCTGGGCCATGCAATTGAAGCGGAGAAAGGCTATGGAGAATGGACACATGGCGAATCTGTGGCAGTAGGGATGATATTTGCACTTCAATTAAGTAAAACACTGCTGGATCTTTGCTTTGATGTTAACGAATTCAAACGCTGGCTTGATCAGCTTGGCTACAAAACAGATCTCCCTGAAGATTTATCACATTCAAAACTGCTTGAGCGGATGAAGCAGGATAAAAAATCAGAGGGACAGAATGTCCGCTTTGTTCTTTTAGAGGAAGTGGGTAAGCCTGTCATATATCAGGTTTCTGATGACCTGATTTTGCGGGAGCTTGCTATTTTTACAAAATAAAAAGGCTGACAAAACAGTTATGGGAGGTGCTGTAAGTGATTCGAGGGGTGAGGGGAGCCGTCACCGTAGATGAGAATTGTGAAGCCGAGATATTAGAAGCGACTGAGCTGCTGATCAGGCAAATGATTCAGGAAAATAATATTATATCTGAGGATGTAGCTTCTGTCTTTATATCCGTTACGGAAGAATTAACAGCAGCCTTTCCCGCAAAGGCAATGCGTTCAATAGAAGGCTGGACATACGTTCCTGTCATGTGCATGAAAGAAATTCCTATTGAAGGATCGCTCCCTAATTGTATCCGGGTTATGATGCATGTGAATACAGATACTCCTCAGCAGAATATCCGCCATATTTATTTGCGTGGAGCCATCAAGCTTCGGCCAGATCTAAACACCACGAACTCTCCTTAATGGAGAGTTTTGTGATAATATAGGAGCAGACGAAAAGTGCTTTAACACGATAATTAGTGAAAGCGATAAAAAAAGAGGTGGATTTGAATGAAATGGAAGGAACAGCTGTTGAATTTAACTCCTTACCAGCCGGGGAAATCAATTGATCAAGTAAAAAAGGAATATAGACTGAATCAAATAGTTAAGCTTGCTTCAAATGAGAATCCTTTTGGATGCTCTGAAAAAGTTCTTTTTACGATGAATCAGTCGCCGTCATTTTTTGCCCTGTATCCCGATGGTTATGCTTCTGAGCTGCGGTCGGTTTTGGCAGGGCACTTAAGTATACAGAAAGATCAGCTGATTTTTGGCAATGGCTCGGATGAAATTATTCAAATGATTTCCAGAGCTTTATTAAGTCCGGAAACCAATACTGTTATGGCGGCGCCAACATTTCCGCAATATAGGCATAATGCTGTGGTAGAAGGTGCGGAAATCAGGGAAATTCCACTGGTTGAAGGAGAGCATGATCTTGATGGAATGCTGGCTGCCATCGATGAAAAAACTGCTGTAGTCTGGGTGTGCAGTCCAAACAATCCGACAGGGAACTATATTAATGAGTCTGCATTGCTTTCATTTCTGAAAAAGGTGCCTCAAGATGTTTTGGTTGTCCTTGATGAAGCTTATTATGAATATGTTACAGCAGAGGATTACTGCAATACATTGGATTTAATCCGGAATTACGAAAATTTGATTGTCCTGCGTACATTCTCAAAAATTTATGGCTTAGCAAGCCTTCGGGTAGGCTATGGAATTGCTAATCCTCAAACAATCAAAGCCCTCGAACCGGTAAGAGAGCCATTTAATGTAAATAAGTTTGCTCAGGCTGCCGCTGCTGCAGCCATAGGGGATCAGAATTTCATTGAAGAGTGCAGACGGAAAAATCGCGAAGGGCTCGAACAATTCTATGCTTTCTGTGAAGATCATGGACTGGGTTATTACCCTTCACAGGGAAATTTCATATTAATCAATTTTAATGCCGATTCAGATGAGGTGTTTCAATTTTTACTTGAAAAAGGGTATATCGTCCGGTCCGGCAAGGCACTTGGCTTCCAGGGCTATGTCCGTGTCACGGTAGGTTCTAAGGAACAGAATGATGGTGTGCTTGCCGCAATGGGCCAGTATCTTGCAAAGCAGGCTGCAGCATTGTAGGGATTTTTTAGGTTAGCAGTATAAATACTTTTTTGATATCCATTCAGAGGCATAATAATGCCTCTGAATTATTTTTAATAAAGGCGGTGAGAGGATGAGAGGGAAGATCTTTATTATTGGCCTTGGTTTGATCGGAGGTTCTTTGGCCCTATCAATAAAAAGAAAACATAGTGAAAGCATGATCATCGGCTTTGATGTTAATAAAGAGCAGGGACGCCTTGCCCAAATGCTTGGGGTCTCAGACGAAATTTCTGATACTATTAAGGATGGGGCAAGGGACGCTGATTTAATTTTAATAGCTGCACCTGTACAGGAGACTCAAAAAATAATACATATTTTAAAAGAGTGTGAATTGAAAAATAACGTCATCATTTCGGATGCAGGCAGCACAAAAAAAGAAATTGTAAGCTGTGCAAAGGTACTAAAGGAAAAAGGAATCACTTTTATCGGTGGGCATCCAATGGCAGGCTCCCATAAGAGCGGTGTCACTGCAGCAAAAGATTTGCTTTTTGAGAATGCCTTTTATCTGCTCACTCCTGAAGAGCATATTGCTCCGGCGGAGGTTGAAAGGTTAAAGGAATGGCTCTCAGGAACAAAAGCGAAATTTCTGACCATAGCTCCCGATGAACATGATTATATAACCGGGATCGTCAGCCATTTTCCGCATATGATAGCTGCTTCCCTGGTCCATCAGGCAGAAAAAACAAGCCGTTCGCACAAGCTGATTCCAAGACTGGCAGCTGGAGGCTTCAGGGATATTACCAGGATTGCCTCCAGCAGCCCTGCTATGTGGAGGGATATTCTCCTTCAGAATAAAGAAGTGCTGCTTAAGTTAATGGAGGATTGGCAGGGAGAAATGGAGATAGTAAAATCAATCCTCAGACAGGAAAACAGTGAGGGCATATTTGAATATTTTTCTCATGCAAAGATGTTCAGGGATGAGCTGCCTCAAAAAGAAAAAGGTGCAATTCCGGCATTTTATGATCTGTTCGTGGATGTACCGGACTACCCTGGTGTCATTTCAGAAATCACTGGATATTTGGCTCAGGAAGAAATCAGCATTACGAATATCCGAATCCTGGAGACAAGGGAAGAAATTTATGGAGTTCTGGTTATCAGCTTTCAAACGGAAGAGGACAGGGATCGGGCAATTAATTGCCTGGAACTGTATACAAGCTATGAAACAACCATCGGTCTATAGAGCGAATTTTTTAATTTAGCAAAGGGTGATGATAGATGATATCGGCAAAATTGAAGTCAAATGTCAAAGGTTTAAGCGGGGAAATAGCGGTACCCGGTGATAAATCCATATCACATCGTTCTGTGATGTTTGGATCCATTGCAAAAGGGAAGACCTCTGTAACTAATTTTCTGTTAGGAGAGGATTGTCTTAGTACGATAGCCTGCTTCCGCAAGCTCGGAGTAACTATTGAGCAGGAAGGCAATAAAGTTACAATTACGGGGCAGGGAATGGATGGATTACAGGAACCGGCTGATATTCTGGATGTTGGGAATTCAGGTACGACGATACGCCTTATGATGGGAATTCTGGCTGGCCGTCCGTTCCATTCAGTCCTTGTCGGAGATAAATCCATTGCAAAAAGGCCGATGACAAGAGTAACCTCGCCACTAAGTTTACTTGGTGCAAAGATTCATGGCAGGAAGAATGGGGAATTCACCCCCTTATCAGTCATTGGCGGCCCCTTGTCAGGAGTAACATATGAGCTTCCTGTCGCGAGCGCACAGGTTAAATCAGCACTGCTCTTTGCCGGCCTGCAGGCAAGCGGAGAAACAGTCATTATTGAACCTGTGAAGACACGTGATCATACTGAAAGAATGATCACACAATTTGGCGGGGATGTTGCAGCAGATGGGCAAACCATTCGGGTTAAGGGAGGCCAAACACTGACAGGGACAGAAATTCATGTTCCCGGTGATATATCTTCTGCTGCCTTCTTTCTGGCTGCAGGAGCCATTGTGCCTAATAGTGAAATTACGTTGAAAAACGTTGGACTGAATCCTACAAGAACCGGCATCCTTGAAGTGCTGCAGCAGATGGGTGCAGATTTCAGCATTGAGCCGTATGAAAATGGATCAGCTGAGCCTGCAGGGGATATTACCATCAGAACTTCTAAACTTAAAGGAACTGTTATCGAAGGGGCGCTCATTCCGCGGCTTATCGATGAAATTCCAATTATTGCCCTTCTCGCAACACAAGCAGAGGGAGAAACAGTAATTAAGGATGCAGAGGAACTTAAGGTAAAGGAAACGAATCGCATTGATACGGTTGTCAATGAACTCTCAGAGCTTGGAGCCGTGATTACTGCTACAGAAGATGGAATGGTAATCAGGGGAAAATCATCTCTTTCAGGTGGAACTGTCTCAAGTCACGGAGACCATCGGATCGGCATGATGCTGGCAATTGCTGCCGCCATTTCAAAAGACGAAGTTCACCTTCAGCAGAAAGAAGCAATTTCTGTATCCTATCCGTCGTTTTTTGATCATTTAGATAGCCTTATTTCAGATTGAATTACATTCATAGAAAAAAGAGCTGTTTTCCTGCAGCTCTTTTTCTGTACAAGCAGTCATATTTATCTGAAAATTTCATAGCTTGTCATAAGACCGTTTAAGAGGGTGGTTTTATGACATATATTATTGAGAATGCAAATCTGCTAAAGGAAGACAAGCTGTTAAAAACATCTATGCTGATAAGAAATAATGAGATTTCACTGATGCAGACTGAAATGAAAAGGTTTCAATTCACAAGAATGGATGCGGGTGCATTTATTATGTCTGCAGGATTCGTGGTTCTGGACACATCCATCCCGCTTGAAAAGCCCTTTTCAGAACTCAAAGAGTATTATATCCGGGAGTTTCTTTTAAAAGGATGTACAGCCTTCCTGACAGCCGTGCCTGTTAAGCATGAATATTCTTTGAAGAGTGATCTTAAAAGCTTTAATGCAAGTTTATTAAGCAGCCCGATTGATTATATTATTGGTGTGAAAATTCCTGTCCGTCTCCTTACCCCTTCTTTTATGAGAAAATGTAAGAGAGAAAGAGTTCCTGTTGTTTTTGTTGAAATACAGGATGCAAAGGAGCTTGAACAAGTTCCATGGGGTTGGCTGCGGGAAGCAATGTTTCCTTATAATTGTCCGCTTGTACCCATCTTTGCAGGCAGGAATGAAAAGGAGAAAAGCAGAATAAATACATTATGGGCAAAACTGATGCAGGAAGAGAAAATACCTTCGGTGCCGAATGAGCTGATGGAACACGAGCCTTTATCGAGGTCAGTTCTGTCCAAAGCCGGGATTTACCCTTTAAAAGGGAATATCCATCAGGGCGGGGAAGTCAGTTATAATTTATTTGAAAAACCTGAAGAAGGTCTTACCGTTGAAGAATCACAGCTGTTTCATTATCATAGAGATAAACTTGCTGTCACTGTACTGAAGGGAAAAGTGATTAGAGCCGGACAAGAAGTGATTTTTCGTTCAGGTTCCGGCGAGCAGGTTAAAATCAGCACACCAGCTTATTTTAAAATAGCCGATTAGCATTCGAAAGGAATTTAGTATGGATAAAGTAAATAAAATCATTACTCTTTTAGAAAACGGTCATCATGAAGAAGCGTTGGAGAGCTATCAGCAAATACTGCTGGATGGTTCCCATGAAGAAAGGTTCCTGCTGGCTGAAGAACTGTTCCAGTACGGTTTCCTTGAGGAATCAAAAGCCTTATATGAACGGCTTCTGGAAGCATATCCGGAAGAAGGAGAACTGCTCGTTCTGCTGGCTGAAACACATATTGATCTTGGAAATGAAGAGGAAGCCATCCTTGTCCTTGAAAGAATAAATGAACATGATCCGAGCTTTCCGCAGTCGCTTCTCTTATTAGCAGACCTTTATCAGATGGATGGTCTATTTGAGGTCAGCGAACAAAAGCTCCTGAAAGCAAAAGAAATATTGCCTGATGAGATAATTGTAGATTTTGCCCTGGGTGAACTTTATGCAGAGCAGGGTCGGTTCCTGGAAGCAAAGCGGATTTATGAAAAAGTTCTCAGGAAAGAGGAAATCATTGCAGGCATAAATGTAAATCAGAGATTGGCGGATATTCTCAGTGCAGGCGGAGCATTTGAAGAAGCCCTTCCATATTACGAAAAAGCGCTTGATGACAAACTGGAGATTAATACCCTTTTCAGTTATGCTTTTACAGCGCTTCAAGCCGGCTTTAACCGTACAGCCATTGAAAAATTGACTGAACTGAAGGAGCTGGATCCCGAGTATCATTCACTGTATTTATACCTTGCTCAGGCATACGAGCGGGAGGAAGAAGCCGCGAGCGGCCTGGAAGCAGTCAAGGAAGGCATAAAACAGGACGAATTTAACAAAGAGCTATTTTTCTATGGCGGGAAGCTTGCCTTGAAAAATGGCAATGAAAAAGAATCCGAAGATATGTTCAGGCAGGCTCTTGCACTGGATCCCGAATATGTCCAGGCAGCGATTCTTTTAAATAAACTTCTCCTCCAGCAGGAAAGATATGAAGATGTAATCGAAATTACTGAAATGCTGAACGAGCTGGAAGAGCCCCAGCTATTATGGGATTCAGCCGTTGCCTTTCAGCATTTAGAGGAATATTCAGAGGCATTAAACAAATATCAGCTTGCATATACTTTCTTTAAACAGCAGCCGGATTTTCTTTCAGATTACGGATATTTTTTAGCAGAGGAAGGAAAAAGGGAAGAGGCTGCCGAAATTTTTAATACATTAACCAAACTGGAGCCTGGCAATGAGGAATATCTGGATGTGCTGCAGCGACTCACGGATGATTTTCTTGATTAAATATGGCAGTTTCTATACTTAATGCAGTTTCAGTAAGACCAAATTTGTCTGTAAGCAGAGGAGGGAATCAAAAATGGCGACCCCTGTATCTGTCAACGAGAAGAAAGATTTTATCCGCTGGTTTTTGAACCATTATCAGCTCAAAAGAAGAGAATGTGTTTGGATTCTCAATTATTTGATGAGTCATGACCAGCTTATGGAGAAGGTGCATTTTGTGGAGCAGGCACAGTATTGCCCAAGAGGCCTGATCATGTCGACACATTGTGTGGATGAAGTTCCTTTCCGTTTTTACAAAGAGAATGTAATGACCACAGATGCGGAGAAGTCCTTCCATGATATTCGCTTAAACAGGGATGAAGAGATTTATATCCAGCTTAATTTCCATGCTTCAAATAAGGCCCATCAGTATGCAGCGGTCATGGAGGAAAATCCCTTTATGCCAAAGACACTCCAGGTAAACGAAAAGGACCGGCTGATTGCGGAAAGGTTCCTCGCGGAAAGCCTGGAAAAGTTTAGAAGAGAGAAACTCCTTGTACTCATTGATGAAGCATTGGATAAGCAGGATAAAAAAGCTTTTAACGTTCTGACTCAGCAGCTGAATAAATTAGAAACCACCTAAGCCTTGCTTTTATAAAAGCAGGGCTTTTATTTTGCCTGCATTCTCTGATTTGAAGCATTCTAATCATTAATGATATATTAAGGAAGGCAAATATATGTAATGGAGTGAATGATATGAAATGGATATCACAGGATATCGACATGTTCCTTAAAGAAAAGCAATATGTAGACACAGCTGTTCTCCCGCTTCTTCCTGTATCATTTGGCGATGATATCAAACAGTCTGTAGCGATGACAGAATTTATATCACTTCTAAGTGTGCAGCTTGAACGGCAATTCAGAGGGCGTCTCATCATGCTGCCTGGATATGCATATCTGAAACCGGCATCAGAAGAGAGCCTGATCAGCGGCTTGGGACAATGGGAATCAGAATTGAAGGCTCAGGGGTTTAAGCATATTTTCCTATTAACTTCGGACAGCATGTGGAAAACGTTCGAAGACCGGCTGGAAGGAGGCTTGATTTGGCTTCCATCTCTGCCTCTTGAGAATATGGATGAAAATTATAGGAACTCCATTCTCGATGACCAGGTGAAACAGCTGCTGAATCTTTTTGTCCAAAAGTGGCAAAATGGTGAATAGTGCGAATGTTAAGTCGCTCTATTTACATGTTTCGCCAAAGGATTATATTGACCTTGCATAAAGATTGATATATCATTGTTATGTCCTAGTTTTATATTGTGTTGAATTTTGTCCGTTGGACTTAACTTCATAATAGAGGGGGGAAAAGTATGAGCAAAAATCGAGTTACTAGACGTCAATTCCTGAACTATACACTTACTGGTGTAGGCGGTTTCATGGCAGCAGGCATGCTAATGCCGATGGTCCGTTTTGCGGTTGATCCTGTATTGCAGGCAGCTGGTGAAAGTGATTTTATTCCAACAAAGCAAAAAGTGGCTGAAATTACCGAAAAGCCGACAAGGGTTGATTACACTTACGAGCAGCAGGATGCATGGTACACATCCGAAGTTACCGGCACTGCTTGGGTTTATAAGGATGATAAAGGTGAAATTGTTGCATTGTCTCCAGTATGTAAGCATTTAGGGTGCGTAGTTGACTGGAATACTGACAAGTCAAACCCTGATCATTTCTATTGCCCTTGCCATGGCGGCCTTTATACAAAGGATGGGACAAACGTTCCAGGTACACCGCCGGTTGCATCACTTGATGTATTTCCTTACAAAGAAAAAGATGGCTTCTTGTATTTAGGCAAGGCTGAACCGCGAAAGGAGGCGTAATAATTGTTAAACAAAATTTATGATTGGGTAGATGAGCGTTTAGATATTACGCCGATCTGGCGGGATATTGCTGACCATGAAGTGCCTGAGCATGTAAACCCCGCACATCATTTCTCTGCATTCGTTTACTGTTTTGGCGGTCTGACGTTCTTCGTTACTGTAATTCAAATCTTATCCGGTATGTTCCTGACAATGTACTATGTTCCGGATATCAAAAATGCATGGGAATCCGTGTATTATCTTCAAAACCATGTTGCATTCGGGCAGATTGTCCGCGGAATGCACCACTGGGGAGCAAGTTTGGTAATCGTAATGATGTTCCTACATACGTTACGTGTTTTCTTCCAGGGAGCTTATAAGAAGCCCCGTGAATTAAACTGGGTTGTCGGAGTGCTTATTTTCTTCATAATGCTTGCACTTGGACTGACAGGTTACTTATTGCCTTGGGATATGAAAGCCCTTTTCGCTACAAAAGTAACAATCCAGATCGTAGAATCAACTCCGCTGATTGGAGAATATCTGAAAATACTAATTGCAGGACATTCTGATATTGTCGGCGCGCAGACGATCACCCGATTCTTTGCTATCCATGTATTCTTCTTACCGGCTGCATTATTCGGGTTAATGGCTGCCCACTTTATTATGATTCGTAAGCAGGGTATTTCAGGACCGTTGTAAGAAATAATTTTATGATCATTGCAAAAGGAGGGGAAATCGCCCAATGCATCGTGGTAAAGGTATGAAATTCGTAGGTGACTCTCGTGTTCCTGCAGAACGCAAACCGAATATTCCGAAAGACTATTCGGAATATCCAGGAAAAACAGAAGCATTCTGGCCAAACTTCCTGTTAAAGGAATGGATGGTAGGGGCTGTATTCCTTATCGGTTTCCTATGCTTGACAATTGCGCATGAGCCGCCATTAGAAAAAATTGCTGATCCAAGTGATACAGCTTATATTCCGCTGCCAGACTGGTACTTCCTGTTCTTGTACCAGCTTCTAAAATACAGCTATGCATCCGGACCTTATAATGCAATCGGTGCTTTTATTATTCCGGGTCTTGCATTCGGAGCATTGTTGCTTGCACCATTTATTGACCGCGGACCTGAACGCCGTCCGTCCAAGCGTCCTTTAGCAACCGGCTTTATGCTATTGGCTCTAGCCGGCATTACTTATCTGACTTGGGAGTCTGTTGCCCACCATGACTGGGAGGCAGCTGCACAGCAAGGTAAGATTGTGGCTGAAGTAGAATTCGATAAAGAAGACGAAGGCTACAAGATTTTTGAAGCAAACGGATGTATTTCCTGCCACGGAGGAGACCTTCAGGGTGGAGCAGGTTCACCTGCACTTGTTGACACTGGGTTAACACCTGAAGAAGTTGCTGACATTGCTAAAAACGGTAAAGGCGCTATGCCTCCAGGAATGTTCAAAGGTTCTGATGAAGAACTTCAAAAGCTTGCTGAATTCATTTCTGGCCTTGAAAGCAAATAATTAAAAAGAAGCTGGCATTGCCAGCTTCTTTTTTTTGCCAAATAATTGTTCGTTTTTTTATAGGAGTTTGATGTGGTAAAATAATGAAATAATCGTGTACATAGAGAAAAGGAGAAAAAACATGAAATGGATCTATCCTTTATTAGGCAGCAGAGCTATGCTGATACTCCTTCTGATTATTAACACAGCAGGCACCATCTATGGGTATATATGGTATAAGTGGCAGCTGGTAGATACACCGGCTATTTTCTTGCCATTCGTACCCGACAGCCCTACAGCGAGCCTGTTTTTTATGTTTGTGCTCATCGCCTTTCTAATGGGCAAAAATTGGCCATTGATGGAAGCTTTAGCAATTGTAACCCTTATTAAATACGGAATATGGGCTGTAGTTATGAATTTGCTCGTATTTCAGGTTACAGGTGGATTGGATCCCCTTGCTCTCATGCTGATCTTCTCTCATGGTGCAATGGCAGTCCAGGGTGTTCTCTACGCACCATTCTATCGCTTCAAAACATGGCATCTAGTCATTACGGGTATCTGGACTCTGCACAATGATGTAATTGATTACGTCTTTTTCATGCTTCCCCGCTATCCGATACTAAATCTTTACACACCGCAAATCGGCTATTTTACATTCTGGCTCAGCATTTTCTCACTAGGAACAGCGTATTACTTCGTCCTAAGAAAAAATCGATTTCGTCTGGATATAGTGAAATAGTGCTCCGATTCCCTTGATCCAAACCATTTAGTGTTTTGGGTCTTTTTTGTTTATATAGAAATAACCTGGCCCCCAAAATTATTTTCTGGTCTAACCTTGTCCCTCTTTTCATATTTATCTAATAGTAATTTGAGGGGGGACAAGTTTGATGAGGCGAAAAGTAATCGCATTCTTATTCATTATTATGTTATTGCCTGGAATGGTGTCTGCAGATAAGACAACAAAAATAGATAAATTAGATCAATTGTCTAATGAAGCCTTACAGATGGTTAAGCTTCACAGGTATGAGGATGCCAAGAAGCTGTTGGAGTATTTCTCCGAGCAATTCGTTGCTGTAAACGGCAAGGAAAGGCCATTTACAATGGACGAGCTGCGGATTATTACAGTTTCTCATGATGATGCTGTACAAGCTGCGGTAAATACATCTATGAGCCACGAAGAACGGCTTAATCATGCAACAAAATTCCGCCTCGTAATGGATGCGATTTCCTCCAAATATCAGCCTTTATGGACTGAAATGGAGAAGCCGATCATGTCAGTGTTTGGTGAGGTAAAGGAAGCGGCATACAGCGGAAATAACGAGAACTTCCATTCACGTTTGAATTCCTTTTTGTCTTTATATGAGGTTATTTATCCCAGTCTGAAGATAGATGTGGATGCAGAAAAGGTACAAAAACTGAACGCCCGCATAAATTTTATCGATCATTATCGGCCTCAGGTGCTTTCCCAGCAGGCAAGCCAGCAGGAACTTGCTGCATTGGAAAATGATCTGCAGACTATCTTTGATGAAATGACAGAAGATGAAACGGATCCATCCCTCTGGTGGGTGATCATCTCAACCGGGAGCATAATCATCATTACATTATCTTACGTAGGTTGGAGAAAATATAAGGGAGACAGGGCAAGACAAAAAAATCGATCTTAATAAGAAAAGCGGAAGCACCTTGCTCACCCCCGACAAGCACAAGACGAGCCTCACGGAAAGGCGTTCTT
>NZ_NPDG01000087.1:0-39382 GCF_002272225.1 Bacillus sp. 7894-2 | reverse complement strand
CGGCTTGTGACCTCGAGGGGGTAGGTGCTGGAGCTAGACAGGCCTCGAAGTTCAAAAATTTCTACACTCTTATCTTTGAACAAAAAGAATAATGAGTGTCTTTTCCCGTTTTGTAATCAAGAGGAAAGGGAAAAGATAGGCAAATCGATTTGTATGCTGGATATCTGCAGGCCAGCGGATAAAATTCACCATGACCAGCTTAATGGGAGGTAACAGAATGGGAGGATATCTCATTTATTTTGCAATAATTATTCTTGTTCCGCTTTGGGCACAAATGAAAGTAAAGGGAGCTTACAGCAAATATTCAAAAGTTCCTTCATCCACTCAAATGAGGGGTGCTGAAGTAGCCAGAAGAATTCTGGATGAGAATGGTCTATATAAAGTTGGCGTTGAAGAAACAAGGGGGCATCTAACAGATCACTATGATCCTCGATCCAAGACAGTCAGACTTTCAGCAACAAATTATCATGGCCATTCTGTGGCTGCTGCTGCAATTGCAGCCCATGAAGTTGGCCATGCTATACAGGATAATCAGGATTACGCTTTTCTGCGTTTCCGCCATGCACTCGTACCTGTTGCGAATCTTGGTTCAAACTTCTCCTGGATTCTGATCATGATCGGTTTTTTTGCTGGGTTAAGCGGTATGGTGCTGCTTGGAATTATCTTCATGGCAGCTGCAGTGGTTTTTCAGGTGATCACACTTCCGGTAGAGTTCAATGCTTCCAATCGTGCGATGGATCAGGTAGTATCCCTTGGAATTATCAGAAACGATGAAGAAAGAGAGACTAAGAAAGTTTTGAATGCAGCTGCTTTGACATATGTGGCGGCAGCAGCCGTGGCTGTGCTGGAATTGCTGCGTTTAATTCTTATTTACACAGGAATGACCAGATCTGAGTAAAAGCCGGCAATGCCGGCTTTTTTAATGAAAAAAAGTGATGTCCCATGGACATCACATTAATTTTTAGCGTTCAACCGGCTTTTTATTTTCATCCAGAGTAAAGCCTTCCCCCAGCACATCATGTACAGCTGTGACAGAAACAAATGCATGGGGATCAACAGAAGTAATCGCATTTTTTAAACGGACAATTTCATTTCGGCCGACAACACAATACAATACTTCCCGCTCTTTTTTGGTGAAGGAACCATGGCCTTTTAATACCGTAACGCCTCGATCCATTTCTTTCATGATTTTATCGGCAATTGCATCGTTTCGTTCTGATATGATCATGGCCCCCCTTGCTGCATAAGCCCCTTCCTGCATGAAATCAATTACTTTTGCACCAACAAAAACAGCAACCAAGGTGTACATGGCTTCCCTGTAATTCAAATATGTAATTAATGAAAGGGCAATCACAAAAAAGTCAAAAATGAACATTGTCTTTCCCATGCTGACTCCGGCATATTTATGTACAAGTCTGGCAATTATATCAACTCCGCCAGTTGTGCCTCCAAATCTGAAAATCGTGCCAAGACCGATCCCTATAAAAACACCCGCGAATAAAGAAGCGAGAGTCAAATCCTCTTTTAATGGCATTTCAATCTGATACCGCTGAAAAATCCATAGGAATAGGGACACACCGACCGTTCCGATGATGGTATAAAGAAAAACATTTCTGCCCAGAAGTTTCCATCCAATAAAGAAAAGAGGTATATTTAGCAGAAGGTTAGTATAGGAAGGGTCCCACTCGAAAAGGAAGTATAAAAGCAGGGTAATACCGGTGAAACCGCCTTCAGCCAAGTTGTTTTGCATATTAAAGTGAACAAGGCCCCATGAAAAAATGGCTGAGCCAAGCAGAATGAAAAAAATATTCTTAAATTTCAATCCATAAAACATGTTATCCCTCCGCTGCCTGAATATCACAATACCAAAGCGTATCTAATTATATAAGATACAGATTATAAGAGCAATAACATCAATGGACAAGAAGCGGCTGACCGACCATCTATTAGCAATGATAAAAAATATTTGTAAAATGGCTGAGCTATAGCTTAACATGAAAAGTGGAAATCTCGTATAGAACATGTAATAAAAACAGAGGTGAAAGTATGGAGACACCAAAAACAATGAAAGACATGCAAACTGACGTTGACAAATACATAAGCCAATTTAAAGAAGGTTATTTCAGCCCATTGGCGATGCTTGCAAGGATGACCGAGGAACTTGGGGAACTATCCAGGGAAGTGAACCATCACTATGGTGAAAAACCAAAAAAATCAACAGAGGAAGAAAAGGCTATCGAAGAAGAGCTTGGAGATATGCTCTTTGTTCTAATATGCTTTGCAAATTCCTTACATATTGACTTAGAAGAAGCGCACGATCGTGTCATGGAAAAATTCAGCACACGCGATAAAGACAGATGGACAAGAATTGAAGAGTAGAAGGAGAGAGGAAAATGGATAAAGTTAAAGTTATTATAGCCGGACCGCGGGGGAGAATGGGAAGTGAAGCCGTCCAGCTCGTTAATCGAACAGAGAACTATGAGTTAGGTGCAGTGATCGACCATAAAAATGGCGGTGGCTATCTTAGCGATTTTGAAGGCTTCTCACAATTTGGCCAAGTTCCGGTATACACCGATCTTGCCCTGTGCTTTCAGGAGCTAAAACCGGATGTACTTATCGATTTGACCACTCCGGAAGTAGGAATGTTCCATACAAAAACTGCCCTGGAGTATGGTGTAAGGCCAGTTGTTGGAACAACAGGATTTTCGAAGGATAATCTGAAAGAGCTTGAAGAACTTTGCCATGAAACAGGAATTGGCTGCATTATTGCACCAAACTTTGCACTTGGTGCTGTATTAATGATGAAATTCTCACAATTGGCAGGAAGATATTTTAATGATGTGGAAATTATTGAGCTGCACCATGACCAGAAGTTGGATGCTCCATCTGGAACTGCAGTTAAAACAGCGGAGATGATTGCTGATGTAAGAACGAAAAAGGAGCAGGGGCACCCAGAGGAGAAGGAAACGATTCCTGGTGCCAGAGGCGCAAATTTTGATGGCATGCACATACATTCTGTACGCCTGCCTGGCCTGATTGCTCATCAGCAGGTAATGTTCGGCTCTGAGGGCCAGACATTGACCATCCGTCATGACTCATATAATAGAGCTTCCTTTATGTCAGGAGTAAAGCTTGCTGTTGATACAGTTCTAAAAATTGACACGCTCGTTTACGGCCTCGAAAATATTATCGATTAGAAAGGGGTGCCGACATGAATATTGCCTTAATTGCCCATGATAAGAAAAAGGACGATATTGTAAGATTTTCAATTGCCTATAAATCTATTCTTGCTGAACATACCCTTTATGCTACCGGAACAACCGGTTCACGCATCATGAAAGAAACAGGCCTTCCCATTCATCGTTTTCAGTCAGGGCCGCTTGGCGGGGACCAGGAAATTGGGGCATTAATAGCCAATAATAAAATGGATGTTGTATTTTTCTTCAGAGATCCTCTGACTGTTCAGCCACATGAGCCGGATGTCTCAGCTTTAGTGCGCCTCTGTGATGTATATGCTGTGCCATTGGCGACCAATATGGGCACGGCTGAAATTATTATTAAAGGCCTGGAACGCGATGATTTATCATGGAGGAAGATTGCAAGTGAAAAAGGTGACATGAATGAACCCAGTTAACCTTGATATTCTGGCATTTGGCGCACATGCTGATGATGTTGAAATCGGCATGGGCGGCACAATTGCCAAATTTGCCTCTATCGGAAAAAAGATTGGAATATGCGACTTAACACAGGCAGAGCTTTCTTCCAACGGGACGGTTGAAATCCGAACAGAAGAATCGTTGAAAGCAGCAGATATTCTGGGTGTTACTATCCGGGAGACTCTTAATCTTCCTGACAGGGGCTTATTTTATAACCAGGAATACATAAAAAAGATTGCTGAATTGATCCGTAAATATAAACCTGCTCTAGTGTTTGCGCCATATATGGAGGACAGGCATCCAGACCACGGGCATTGTGCCCGCCTGGTGGAAGAAGCCGTCTTTTCAGCAGGAATCAAGAAATATGAAACAGGCGGCAATTTCGCTCCGCATAAAGTGAAAAACCTGCACTTTTACATGATAAATGGCTTCCATAAGCCTGACTTCCTGATCGATATCTCCTCTTTTATGGATAAAAAAATTGCAGGTCTCGAATCCTATCAAAGTCAATTTGCAAGAAGCACAGGTTCATTTGATACACCGCTTGTCAACGGCTATATTGAAACTGTTGCAGCGAGGGAAAGCTTATTTGGAAAACAGGCAGGGGTGCAATATGCAGAGGGGTTTAAAGTGAAGAATCCCTTACTGGTAAATACTGATATATTTGGTGGAGAATTATGAGGAAAAAGTTAAAAATAGGTATCACCTGCTATCCCACGGTTGGAGGATCAGGTGTCGTTGCTACAGAATTAGGGAAAATGCTTGCCGAAAAAGGCCATGAAATACATTTTATTTCATCAAGCCTCCCTTTTAGACTGAAAAGGATGTACCCCAATATTTTTTATCATCAGGTGGATGTCAATCAATACTCCGTATTTCAATATGCTCCTTACGATATCGCGCTGGCAAGTAAAATGGCGGAAGTGATAAAACGCGAGGGCCTTGATCTGCTGCACGTGCATTATGCGATTCCCCATGCAGTTTGCGCGATTCTGGCAAAGCAGATGAGCGGTACAGACATTAAGATTGTTACCACCCTTCATGGAACAGATATTTCAGTTCTCGGGTACGACCCATCCCTTACAGATGCGATACGTTTTGGAATCGAGAAGTCTGATGGAGTTACAGCTGTTTCCAAAGCTTTAATATCGCAAACTTATGACCTGATTAAACCTGATAAGTCCATAAGAGCTGTTTATAATTTTATAGATGAAAGAATATACAGGAAAACCGATTCTCTTTACCTAAAAGAAGAGTATGGCATAAACGATGGTGAAAAGGTGATCATCCATGTATCTAATTTCCGCAATGTAAAGCGGGTACCGGATGTTGTTCAAGCCTTTGCCAAAATATCCGAAGAAGTTCCTTCAAAGTTGCTGTTAGTTGGAGACGGACCGGAAATGAGCGTTATATGCAGACTGGTGAATGACCTGAAGCTTAAAGACAAGGTTTTGTTTTTGGGAAAGCAGGACAATGTGGAGGAGCTTTACAGCATCAGTGATTTAATGCTCCTGTTATCGGAAAAGGAAAGCTTTGGACTTGTTGCTCTTGAGGCAATGGCATGCGGAGTGCCATGCATCGGTACAGATGTCGGTGGAATTCCCGAAGTAATCAGCGATGGTGAGACCGGCTATATTTGCACTTTGGGTGATATAACTGGTATCTCGCTAAAAGCAATTAAATTGCTTACTGATGAGAAACTGCTAGACCGGTTCTCTTCACAATCCATATCGCTTGCAAAGAACAGGTTCAGTGCCGGCAGCATTGTCAGTCAATATGAAGAGCTTTATTATGAACTTTTGGAAAAAGGTGACCTTTGATGAATGAAGCTTTTGCAAAGGCAGTTCCTGTGCTGGAGAAGTTAGAGGCTGCAGGTTTTGAGGCCTATTTTGTAGGAGGCTCTGTCAGGGATTATATACTTGGAAAAGAAATTGCAGACGTCGATATTGCTACTTCGGCTACCCCGGAAGAAGTAAAAACCATATTCTCAAGAACAATTGATGTGGGTATTGAGCATGGCACTGTGGTGGTTCTATATCATGGCATACCCTATGAAATTACAACCTTCCGAACAGAGGCAGAATACCTGGATTTTAGGCGGCCTTCAGAAGTAAGATTTATCAGATCACTGGAAGAGGATTTGAAAAGAAGAGATTTTACGATGAACGCGATTGCCATGAATAAAGAAGGGCAGCTTATCGAT
This sequence comes from Bacillus sp. 7894-2, assembly GCF_002272225.1. NCBI lineage: Bacteria > Bacillati > Bacillota > Bacilli > Caryophanales > Bacillaceae > Bacillus > Bacillus sp. 7894-2. The sequence continues at coordinate 33,523 of NZ_NPDG01000087.1, read as the reverse complement.
CCTTTTAACGGCAGGGGCGCCATAGAGGAAAGAAAAATTTGTACTGTAGGCAAGCCGGCTGAGAGATTTACTGAAGATGCCCTTCGAATGATGAGAGCAGTCCGTTTTTTCAGCCAGCTGGCATTTGAGATTGATAAAAACACTTATGCTGCTTTGGCATCCCTGTCACATTTACTAGAAAACATAGCAGTGGAAAGAAAGCTGGCAGAGTTCGAAAAGCTATTGGCGGGAACCGGCAGGATGAAAGCTCTTAAGGTCATTGCGGAAACAGGATTGTTTAATTATCTGCCAAAAATGTCAGGCTTCCAACAAGAATTAAAAGAAGCAGAGAAATATAATGCTGCTGATCTGACTGGAGATGAAATGTGGGCCTTTCTTGCGTATATCTTTAAGTTGGACGAGTCACAGGCTGAAGCTTTTCTGAAGAACTGGAAACTGCCTTTAAAGAGAACAAAGAAAATAGTGTCGATTATCAGCTGGATCCGGTACAGAGCCAAAAACCAGTGGGGGGCCTATTCCCTTTATCAGGCAGGGGACAAGTCCCTGAACGCGGAACGGGTCCGCAACGTAATCTTGCATGAGGACTCAAGCAGGGGAACAGTCAGCCTGCTGAGTAAATATAATTCTCTGCCGATCAAAGAAAGAAGAGACCTTCAGCTTACTGGAGATCAGCTGATGAATTGGTTTGGCAAACCTCCTGGTCCCTGGATTAAAGCGGAGCTTGAAAAAACCGAAAAAGCAGTCTTGCGCGGCGAAGTGAGTAATAGCAATGAATCCATAAGGGAGTGGCTCATAAAGTGCAATCAGAAATCAGGAACAAATTGATTGATGCTTTTACGAAAAGCAATGAGGAATATCTTTCAGGCCAGTATTTAGCTGACCTGATTGGATGTTCAAGAACGGCTGTATGGAAGCATATTGAAGAGCTGAGGAAAGAAGGCTTTGAATTGGAAGCGGTCAGAAGAAAAGGTTATCGGATAACAAAAACACCTGAAAAAGTTACCCCTGATGAAATCAGGCTTGGTTTGCAGACTGAAGCCCTCGGACGCCAGATTCATCATGAAGAAAGTGTTGATTCAACCCAGAAGATTGCCCATCGCCTTGCATACGAGGGTGCGCAGGAAGGAACCGTTGTCATAGCGGAAGAACAGCTTTCAGGCAGGGGCAGAATGGACAGGAGATGGCATTCTCCCAAATCAACAGGCATATGGATGAGTGTTATCCTAAGGCCGAACATTCCACCGCCGAAAGCTCCGCAGCTTACGCTGATTACAGCAGTGGCTGTTGTACAGGCAATTGAAGAGCTGACCGATTTAACACCGCAAATTAAATGGCCGAATGATATTTTGATGAACGGGAAGAAGGTTACAGGAATTCTGACAGAACTGCAGGCGGATGCCGACCGTATTATTTCTATTATCATAGGAATTGGCATCAACGTTAACCAGCAGCTTGATGATTATCCCGATGAACTTAAAGAAATTGCCACTTCATTATCCATTGAAAAAGGCGAAAAGCTTTCAAGAGCTGAGCTCATTAAGATCCTGCTTGGCAAACTGGAAAACCTGTATAAGCTTTATTTAGAGAAGGGCTTTTATCCGATTAAGCTTTTATGGGAAAGTTATGCGGTTAGCATCGGCAAGAATCTTACTGCAAGAACGATTACCGGAAGTATATATGGCAAGGCCCTTGGAATTACCGAAGATGGGGTCCTGATGATTGAAGACAGCAGCGGGAAAGTCCATCACGTATATTCTGCAGACATTGAACTGGATGTTTAGAAGGCCCGCCTGAAAGTTTTTATAGCCAACTCATTTGCCTTTTTGATATACTTTTTATGGGCAGTATCCTTAACAGAACTGCACCTTTTTTAAGGAAACGCAAATATAATATATCTGCCTAGATCCAAAAAAAATGGACCGGGACAGAGGGATGAACTGATATATGAGCTTATGTAAAATCCTTCTGCCAACAGAAGGATTTTTTTAATGTTCTGTTTTTTAAACTCATTAAAGTTTTATTGCCTCTTCCTGCATAAGGAGGACGAATGATGAAGCAAACAACAGACTTTTTAAAAATGAAAGAAAATGATGAGAAAATTGTCATGCTGACCGCCTATGATTTCCCTGCTGCCAAGCAGGCTGAAAAGGCCAATGTGGACATGATACTTGTTGGGGATTCGCTGGGGATGGTAGTCCTGGGCTATGATTCAACGGTTCCTGTGACGATGGAGGATATGATTCATCACGGAAAAGCTGTTAAACGGGGGGCACAACATACATTCATTGTCATTGACATGCCGTTTATGAGTTATCACTTGTCCGTGAAAGATACACTGTTAAATGGAGCAAGGCTCATTCAGGAGACTGGTGCACATGCTGTTAAGCTTGAAGGCGGTGATGAAGTCGCACAACAAATCATGGCGTTAACAAAAGCAGGCATTCCTGTTATTGCCCACCTCGGTCTGACACCACAATCCGTTGGCGTCCTGGGAGGCTATAAGGTCCAGGGGAAAAACGCTGAAGCAGCCAGAAAGCTGATTGATGATGCCAGGGAATGTGAGAGAGCCGGAGCCTTTGCTCTTGTCCTTGAGTGTGTTCCAAAACAGCTGGCAAAGCAGATCACGGAAGAATTGACGATTCCGGTCATTGGAATCGGGGCTGGCAAGAATACCGATGGACAGGTCCTTGTGTACCATGATGTATTAGGATACGGTGTTGATCGTGTTCCAAAGTTCGTGAAACAGTATGAAAATCTGAACCCGATTATCGGCGACAGCCTTACTAAATATTCCGCTGAAGTGAAGAATGGAGCATTTCCTGATGATTCCCATTCTTTCAGGATGAAAGAGGAAGAGCTGCTGAGTCTGTATGGAGGAAAAGCATGAGAACGATTACTGATATAAGAGAAATGCAAAGGATTGCTTTACAGCTTAAGAGGGAAGGAAAAACAATCGGTTTTGTCCCGACTATGGGCTATTTGCATGAAGGCCATCTTTCGTTATTAAGGAATGCCAGGAAAGAAAACGATGTGACTGTGGTCAGCATCTTTGTCAATCCGCTGCAATTTGGCCCTAAAGAAGATTTAGCGACATACCCAAGGGATTTCGAGCGTGACAGCAGCCTTGCAGAGAAAGAGGGCTGCGATTATCTTTTCTTTCCTTCAGCAGAAGATATGTATCCTGCAGCACTGTCGGTAACGGCTAAGGTACAGGAGCGGACAAATGCTTTATGCGGAAAATCACGGCCTGGACATTTCGATGGTGTGGCCACAGTCCTGATAAAACTGTTCAACATTGTTCAGCCGGATAAAGTGTATTTCGGGATGAAGGATGCCCAGCAGGTGGCTGTCGTTGACGGGCTTGTAAGAGATTTTAATATTCCAGTGGAGATTGTTCCTGTTCAGACGGTAAGGGAAGAGGATGGTCTTGCTAAGAGCTCACGCAACGTTCACCTTCTGCCGGCGGAACGCGACCAGGCCTCTGCTCTCCATCAAAGCCTTAAAATGGCGGAGTCTCTAATAGCTGAAGGGGAAAATGATCCCGTCAAGCTTCTCAGCATCATCAGGGGATTTATTGAAAAAAACACAAGCGGGGAAATAGATTACATTGAAATTCTATCCTATCCGGATCTTAAACAGCTCACCCGTCTCGAAGAGAAAATCATTATCGCTATGGCCGTTAAATTCACAAAGGCCCGTTTAATAGATAACGCAATAATATCAGTGAAAAAAGAAAGCTAAGGGAGGAAGGCAGCATGTTTCGCACCATGATGAATGGCAAGATCCATCGTGCAACAGTAACAGAAGCCAATCTGAATTATGTTGGCAGCATCACAATTGATACGGACATTATTGAAGCGGTAGGAATGGCACCTAATGAAAAGGTTCAAATCGTCAATAATAACAATGGCGCAAGATTTGAAACCTATATTATTCCAGGGGAAAGAGGCAGCGGAGTAATCTGTGTAAATGGGGCAGCTGCACGTCTTGTTCAGGAAGGCGATATTGTCATTATCATTTCATATGCTCTTGTTCCTGATGATAAGGTGCCTTATCATGAACCAAAGGTAGCCATAATGGACAGCAGCAATCGGATCGCTGACATGTTACATGCAGAACCGGAAAGTACAGTGCTATAATGTATTTAAACTAGAGCGGAACTCTTATGGAGCTTCGGCTCTTTTTTATAATCGGCAATGAATAAGGGATAGAAGCAGGTGGAAGAAAATAAAGAGGGAAAAGTATTTGCCTTTTTCTTTTTCCGTTTTTATGATACCTTTTGAATGACTGAATATGAGGTGTTAGCCATGGGTAATAAATATGTTGTAGTGGATTTGGAAACAACCGGGAACGCCCCGAAAAAAGGCGATAAAATAATACAATTCGCTGCTGTGGTAATCGAAAACGGAAAAATTACTGAGCAATACTCCTCCCTTATAAACCCGGAGCAATCTATTCCCCCTTTCATAGAAGAACTGACAGGTCTGTCAGATGAAATGGTCGAGGATGCCCCGCTTTTTTCGGAGATTGCCCATAAAGTCCTGACTTTGCTTGAGGGTGCCTATTTTGTGGCACACAATGTTCTATTTGATTTGTCTTTTTTACAGGAAGAATTGATTGAGGCAGGATATAACGGATTTTACGGCCCTGTTCTCGATACAGTGGAGATGGCCCGAATTCTTCTTCCCACCGCAGATAGCTACAAATTATCAGATCTGTCGCTCCGGGAAGGACTGAATCATGAACGCCCCCATCAGGCAGACAGTGATGCATATGTTACTGCTGAGCTCCTGTTAATATTATTAAACAAGCTTAAAAACCTTCCTAATACCACCATAGAACGGCTGCATAAGCTGTCTGGAGGCTTAAAGAGTGACCTTGATATATTATTGGACGAGCACATTTTAATTAATGATAGCAAGATTGAGCAACTGGCAGATGATATTGAAGTTCACAGAGGAATTGCTTTAAAAAGAGGAACGGAACGGCAGGAATCTCCAGGATCCGGAGTTCAGGCCTTTCCTTTCCGTGAAGAGGAAAAACAGGCATTGTTCGTTAAAGCTTTCCCGTCCTATGAAAAAAGGCAAGGCCAGTTTATCATGATGGATTCGGTTTATGAGGCTTTCAAAAATAAACAGCATGCATTAATAGAGGCAGGAACTGGTGTTGGGAAATCCCTGGCATACCTTGTTCCGGCTGCTTTACATGCAAAGGAGAGCGGCAGAACTGTCATTATCAGTACATATACAACACAGCTGCAGGAGCAGCTGCTTTCAAAGGATGTTCCTCTGCTGCAAAAAATGCTTTCATTCCCGCTTAGTACTGTATTGCTGAAGGGGAGAAGCCACTATATCAGCCTGGCGAAGTTCGTTCAAACACTGAGAGATGATGAAGATAATTATGATACAATCCTCAGTAAAATGCAGATTCTTGTATGGCTTCTGGAGACTGACACTGGTGATATTGATGAATTAAACCTGTCAAGCGGCGGGATGATTTACTGGAGCAGAATAAAAAATGATGAAACAGCTTTTTTGCAGGATAAGTCGTGGATATCGAGAGATTTTTATCTGAGGGCAAGAAAGGAAGCACAAAAGGCAGATATCATTATTACGAATCATTCACTGCTATTAACGGATCTTACAGCAAGTACTGCTATTTTGCCGGAATTCAGCCATGTGGTGATCGATGAAGGGCATCATTTTGTGAAGGCTTCCGGGAAACATTTCGGAAACAAACTGGATTATTTATCAGTGCGGCTGATGCTTGGACAAATTGGAATGATGGAACAGAAACAGCTCTATTTTAAGCTTGAGAAGCTGGTGGAAGAGAAAGCAGTTACACGGGATGATTTCATGCATTCTTTTGAAGTCAACCAATTAATAGCTGATATTGTTCATGAAATGGATGAATTGTTCAGAGTAATAGCGATGTATGCAAAGAAGTACAATAAAGCCAAAAAAAGCGTAAATCGAATTTCAGTGAGATTTAATAAAAGTGCTGCCAATAAGGAAATGAAGGCTGTTTTAGCGGGTGCTGAACGTTTTGGCTTTATGATTAAAGATTTAATCCAGGCCCTGGACAGTCGTGTATGCGCAGTTTCAGCAATTAAATCGGCCCTGTCTCTTGAGGAAAAGGCATTAATGGAGGAAGTGGCTTCTATTTTGGATGATTTGCGGGATATGAATGAAGACGTAAAACATATCTTTCATTTGCCGGCCGCCGAATTTGTTGTATGGATAGAAATGGATACGCGCGCAGCCCAAAATGCCACAACGGTTTATGCACAGCCTGTATCGGTTTCTGAATACCTTAAAGATCAATTCTTCAGCCAAAAGGAAAGTACGGTTATTACATCTGCCACTTTATCAGTAAAAAATTCCTTTAGTTTTATCGTAAAAGAATTAGGGCTGGAGGAACAGCAATGCACTCTGAAGCAAATTCAATCTCCTTTTGATTATCAGAATCAGGTTAAGCTCGTGATTTCTGATGATTTGCCTGAAGTTAATGCAGTACCGCTCGAGGAGTATGTCGCATCCATTACCGAGCATATTATTTCCATTGCGGAAGCAGCAAAGGGAAGAATGCTGATTCTTTTCACTTCGCATGAAATGTTAAGGAAAACCCATGAGCTTATAAAGGAATCAGGATTTCTGGAGGACTATGCTATCATCGCACAGGGTGTGACAAGCGGGAGCAGGTCAAGGCTAACGAGAAATTTCCAGCGTTTTGATAAAGCCATCCTCTTAGGGACAAGCAGCTTTTGGGAAGGTGTAGATATCCCGGGTGAGGATCTTTCCTGTCTTGTTATTGTAAGACTGCCATTTTCTCCGCCTGATGAACCGATGGCACAGGCAAAAAATGAGCAGATTGCCAATAAAGGAAAAAATCCGTTTTCCGAATACTCTTTGCCCGAGGCAATTATCCGTTTTAAGCAGGGTGTAGGGAGATTAATCAGAACAAGTTCCGACAGGGGAGTCATCGTGATATTTGACCGGAGAATCATCACCGCACGATATGGGAAAGCATTCCTGGATTCCATTCCGCCCATTCCTGTCGAGAAAAGCAATATTGATGAAATTGTTGATTTAATTAATAATTGGCTATAAACGTTTAGTGTATTTTCACTTTCACTCCTTTATGATGAACAAAGGTCTGTAATGCAGGATAAATTTAGATGATTAACACATTATAAATTTGTTGGGTTTTAATAAACCCTCATTCTGCTTTTGTTTCAATGTAGGAGGAATGGAAAGATGAACGTGCTGTTCGCCTTTATGCTGCTGTTTGCGAATTGGTATTACATACCGAAAGATTCACCGGCAGTTCCTGTTAAAGTGGAAAGCATTGACCTAAAACTGAAAAGTGATGAACTGGCTTTTACGTTTCTTTCTCTATCGGATGGCGAGTCTGCCTTAATTCATCATGGAAATGACGAAAAAATCCTCATTAACACCGGTGGGCAGGGAACTGAGGGTGAATTAAGAAAGCTTCTTGAATTATATGGCGTTAATCAGATTTCAGCAGTCATCCTGACAGATGAAGAATTATATAATAAGACAAGCCTTAAATGGCTTATTAAAAACTTCGGCATAAGGGAAATTATAGCGAATGAATCTGCCCTTTCAGAGCTGAAGTCTGAAATAGGAATAAGTGATCTCGGTTTTCATGCCTGGAATCAAAATACGAAGCAGCAGCTTTTTCCGGGATTACATGCAGAAGTTTTATACGAAGGCAGTGACCCGGGTGAAGGAATGGATATTTCCTTTATATTCAAAAGACATCGGGTATTGTTTATGAACTCGACAAGTCCGGAAGCCAAAGAATTTCTTATGGAAAAAGAGTTATCGAATGTTAATATTGTTAAACTTCCTGCATTTGGAGAGAATGGCTCTATATCAGAAGAGATGATTAAACATCTGGATCCCCAGATCGCTATTCTTTTTTATAGACCATCCATAAAACATGATTCAGATCTGTTCAGGCTGTTAAATGATGCCTGGGTTGATGTGTATTATACAAGAAAGCACGGTACGGTAACCATCAAATTTACAGACGTTAATTATGAGCTATTCACGATTTTTCCGGGTGAGGAGTTCAAATAAACAGAAACGAAAAAGCTGCGCTTAGGGCGCAGCATGACGTGGTGGACCAGAAGAAAATTTGTATTGTTTTAATACCAGTTGATCATTTCTGCTGTTATACTGTTACTGAGAATTATTTCTTTGTAAAATTAGTTTAACCTTAAGGGTTGGATATATAAGTTACAAATATTGTAGAGGCTGAGGAGGAATTCCAGAATGGAAAGCAAAATTGAGGTTTTATCTACGGTGAAGATCCAGCAAAGCCCGGATCTGTATAAAATTGTTGATGCACTGAACAGAACGTTAAAAGAAAAAGACTTGATGTTCGGTTTGGCACTTGATCAGGAAGACCAAAATAAAGCGATTTTTACGATTTATCGTACATAAAAGAGTGATTGAGATATGAAGAAAGTATTATGGGGTATCATTATTCTGCTTGTCATAAGCATTGGAGCAGGATCAGTTATTTATTTCAACAGCATGAAGCCAGTGAGGGCAGCAGAATCAAAGGCAGTTGAGCTTGCAAAACAGGAAACGGATCTTGCTGAAGCTGAGGACTTCAATTTATATCATGGAACTGAGACCTTCTATGTGATCGAAGGCAAAGACCATGATGGTACAAGCATGTATGTCTGGGTTCCGGAAAAAAAGGGAAAAATCGTCTCACTGAAGCAATCTGATGGAATTTCCAAGAATGAAGCCATTAACAGGCTCAAGCAGGAGAAAAATTCTGCTGAGATCGTGTCTGTCCGGCTCGGGATGGAGAAAAATATTCCATTATGGGAAATTCATTACCGTTCCGGCAGTAATTTAATAAATTATTACTATTTAGATTTTAAAACAGGGGAATGGCTGAAAAAAATTGAAAACCTGTAGCCTGAGGCAATCACTGCCGCAATGCAGGAGAAAATCGGGAGGAAGCAAGCAATGGAGATTCAACTGGCACAAAGAGTAAAAGCATTAACACCATCCACAACTCTGGCAATCACTGCTAAAGCAAAAGAGCTAAAAGCTCAGGGACATGATGTTATCGGTTTGGGAGCAGGCGAACCGGATTTTAATACGCCACAGCATATCATTGATGCTGCAGTGAAATCCATGAATGAGGGTCATACAAAATATACACCATCGGCAGGTCTTCCAGCATTAAAAAAAGAAATTGCAAACAAGTTTAAAAAAGATCAGGGACTTGAATATGATGCTTCACAAATCATCGTAACCAATGGGGCAAAGCATGGCTTATATACACTGTTCCAGGTTTTGCTGAATGAGGGGGATGAAGTCATTATCCCGATTCCATATTGGGTCAGCTATCCTGAACAGGTTAAACTAGCCGGAGGTGTTCCTGTTTATGCAGAGGGAAGAGAAGAGAATGACTTTAAGATCACTCCGGAACAGCTGGCCAAAAGCATAACTGACAAAACCAAGGCTGTTATTATCAACTCTCCAAGCAACCCTACTGGCATGCTTTATTCTGCTGAGGAATTAAAGGAGCTTGGAGAGGTATGTTTGAAGCATAATGTTTTGATTGTTTCTGATGAAATTTATGAAAAACTGGTTTATGGCAGTCATCAGCATACTTCGATTGCTGAGCTTTCACCAGAGCTTAAGGAACAAACCATTATAATTAACGGGGTATCGAAATCTCATTCTATGACAGGCTGGAGAATCGGATATGCTGCAGGGAATAAAAGTATTATCAAAGCTATGACAAACCTTGCCAGCCACAGTACATCCAACCCGACAACAACAGCACAATATGGCTCAATCGCTGCATATGCCGGGCCGCAGGATACACTGGAAGAAATGAGAGAAGCATTCGAACATCGGCTAAACGTTATCTATGATAAATTAATCAGCATTCCGGGATTTACATGTGTAAAGCCACAAGGTGCATTTTATCTGTTTCCTAATGTAAAAAAGGCAGCAGAATTGACCGGATTTGCGAGTGTCGATGAATTTGTGGAGGCGCTTCTGGAGGAAGCGATGGTTGCAGTCATTCCTGGATCTGGTTTTGGCGCTCCGGATAATATCCGTTTATCCTATGCAACTTCCCTTGAGTTATTAGAAAAGGCAGTGGAACGGATGCACGGATTTGTTGAAAAGAACTTAAAATGATAGTAAAGCGGGGAAAGCCGGATCGTATCCGGCTTCCTTCTATGTTTTCAGCCTAATTAGAGCGTTTAATGATTTACTGTTATTGCTTGTCAATGTGCTTGAAGGTATAATATATAGCGATACATAAGAAGAGATTGCTTAGATTTTTTTGGAGGGAACTTAAATTGATAAAAACAACAATTTCTCAAGTTCATAAATATGTTGACCAGGAAGTTACCATCGGTGCTTGGATTGCAAACAAGCGTTCAAGCGGGAAGATTGCGTTTTTACAGCTGCGCGATGGAACAGGATTTATTCAAGGTGTTGTAGTAAAAGCAGAAGTGCCGGAGGAAATCTTCCAAGGTGCGAAATCAGTAACTCAGGAATCATCCGTATATGTGACGGGCAGAATCCAAAAGGACGAGCGTTCTCCTTTCGGATTTGAAATGCTTGTTACAGGCCTTGAAGTTCTTCATCAGGCTGTCGATTATCCTATTACGCCAAAAGAGCATGGAACTGAATTCCTTATGGATAATCGCCACTTGTGGCTGCGGTCCCGCCGTCAGCATGCAGTGATGAAAATCAGAAATGAAATTATCCGGGCAACTTATGAGTTTTTCAATGAGCAAGGGTTTTCCAAGGTTGACCCGCCAATTCTGACGGGCAGCGCACCGGAAGGAACGTCCGAGCTTTTTGCGACCAAGTATTTTGATGAAGATGCTTATTTATCCCAAAGCGGCCAGCTTTATATGGAAGCAGCTGCGATGGCTCTTGGAAGAGTATTTTCATTCGGGCCGACCTTCCGTGCTGAAAAATCGAAAACCCGCCGTCATTTAATCGAATTTTGGATGATTGAACCTGAAATGGCTTTCTGTGAATTTGATGAAAACTTAAAGGTTCAGGAAGAATATGTTGCTCATATTGTTCAGTCCGTACTTAAGAATTGTTCAATTGAACTTAAAACACTTGGCCGTGATACAGAGAAGCTTGAGAAAATTACAGCTCCATTCCCGCGCATAACGTATGATGAAGCAATTAAGTTTCTTCAGGAAAAAGGCTTCGATGATATCCAGTGGGGTGACGACTTTGGGGCACCACATGAGACAGCTATTGCAGAAAGCTATGATAAGCCAGTCTTTATCACGCACTATCCAACTTCACTGAAGCCATTCTATATGCAGCCTGATCCTGCAAGAGAAGATGTTGTACTATGTGCCGACTTGATTGCACCTGAAGGATATGGAGAAATCATCGGCGGCTCTGAGCGGATACATGATTATGACCTGCTTAAGCAGCGCATTGATGAACATAAATTAGATTTGGATGCTTACAAGTGGTACCTGGAGCTACGCCAATATGGTTCAGTGCCTCATTCCGGATTTGGTCTTGGTCTTGAAAGAACAGTTGCCTGGATCAGCGGCGTCGAGCATGTACGTGAAACAATTCCGTTCCCTCGATTATTAAACCGCCTATATCCATAATAAAAATGAATTAATAAATAAAGCAAAAATCCGCCTCCCGCGGATTTTTTGCTTCTTCCGGTTTCGTTAGAACATTCAGAAGAAGGCAGTCAAGCTGAACCTTCATGGAAAAGTTACCGTTTTTTCAACTCACTTTGGTCACTATGTTCATGATATACTGAGAAGGAGGTGTCCCGAATGTCTAAAAATAGTTTATTAAAATGGCTTCAGGAAGGTAATATATCAATTCCTGGAGTCCTGCTTTCACAATATAAAGAAATGAATTTGAATGAGCATGAACTCGTCCTGATACTTCATGTAATTTCCTATATTGAACATGGGAATAAATTTCCCACCCCTGTAGAATTATCTTCCCGCATGACTATTTCTGTGGCGGAATGCACGGAAATGCTAAGAAAACTAATCCAAAAAGGCTTTATTGATATTAAAGACAGCTACTCTGAAGGTGGAATCAGATATGAAAGTTACCATCTTGATCCGCTTTGGGAGAAGCTCATTGATCAGTTTCTGCTCAGCGGTAAAAAAGAGGAAGCTGCTAATATGCAGCAGGAGGAAACAGATCTTTATACCTGCTTTGAAAGGGAGTTTGGCAGGCCGCTCTCACCTTTTGAATGTGAGACACTTGCTCTTTGGATGGATGATGACCACCATGATCCCCATATTATAAAAGCTGCCTTAAGAGAATCGGTCCTGTCCGGTAAACTGAATTTCAGGTATATAGACAGAATCCTTTTTGAATGGAAAAAGAACGGCATAAAAACGATTGAACAGGCTAAAAGCTATGGAAAAAAATTCAGGCAGAATCAAGCACAGCAAAGGACGAAGAGGGAGGATACTCCGTCACAGACAACGAAATCTGTTCCCTTTTATAATTGGCTTGAACAGTAAGCAGTCACTGCTGCCCGAAAAAATAATGAAGACAGTAAGTTGGTGATTTTTTTGTTAAATAAAACACAAATTAGACACTGCCTTGATGAAATGGGAGAAATGTTCCCGGAGGCACATTGCGAATTGAATCATTCCAACCCGTTTGAACTGGTCATAGCGGTGGCACTGTCTGCACAATGTACTGATGCACTGGTTAACAAAGTGACAAGGAACCTGTTCCAAAAGTATAAAACTCCTGAGGATTACCTGAATGTTTCCATAGAGGAATTGCAGGAGGATATCCGCTCCATTGGTCTTTATCGAAACAAAGCCAAGAATATCCAAAAGCTATGCAGATTGCTTCTCGATGAATATGGAGGGGTAGTGCCGCGTGACAGAGATGAGCTGACAAAGCTTCCCGGAGTAGGCCGCAAAACTGCTAATGTCGTTGTCTCAGTGGCTTTTGGAGTGCCTGCCATTGCAGTTGATACTCATGTTGAACGAGTCAGCAAAAGGCTCGGTTTCTGCCGCTGGAAGGACTCTGTACTGGAAGTTGAAAAGGCATTGATGAAGAAAGTGCCGATGGATGAATGGTCGATTACACATCATCGTATGATCTTTTTTGGAAGATATCACTGTAAGGCACAAAATCCTCAATGTGAAATCTGTCCGCTGCTCGATTTATGCAGGGAGGGCAAAAAACGAATGAAGGTGAAGCAGGCAAAATGACCGGAGAAATCGTCATACCTGTTAAAGTACATTTATGCCATACCCTGTTTTATAAAAGGGGTGATTCATTGGCTGTTAACGAAGAATCTCTTTTCGCTTACCAGCCGCTGCCGCCCTTTTTATATGAAGCGGCTTTTTATGCGGGTATCCCTGCAGTAAAACCTTGGGAAAACAATGCTGAATATATTCCGGTTTTGATTGATGAGTGGGCAGGACAGAAGGATCTTCTTGGTATGCACTTCACAAACCGGGACCTTAAAGCTGCTTTAGATCCGATGAAAGTATCTCTGGGATTGTTTTTGCAGATGCTCTATTGGACAAACGGGAAGCCGGTAAACCTTTTATCCGATCCCGGGGAATTATCAATAAAGCCAGTGAATATAAAAGAACGGCTGGATTTCATTTTTGCACGTCCGGCTTTATATCATTCTTACATACAGCTGTCTGGACTGATAGCTGAAATGGAGAAGCAATATATGAAGATGCTGGCATTGGAACAAATGAAGAAAAAGCGCTGATTCAAATCTGAATCAGCGCTTTTTTCATTAGCTTTATTTAATTACGGCCGCCACTGGATTCAGATCCATTTCCGGAAGCTCCTCCGGTGTTTCCGCCAGTTCCGCCAGTTCCACCAGTTCCACCAGTTCCAGTTCCTGCTCCGGTACCTGTATTGCCATCACCAGTACCTGTATCGCCATCTCCGGAACCTTCACCATCACCGTTTCCAGTTCCTTGACCATCTCCAGAGTCATCCCCGGAACCTTCACCATTACCATTTCCAGAATCGTCGCCATCCTGGTTTCCGTCCTGGCCGCCTTCACCATTTTGATCGTCCTGATCTTCCTGTTCTTCTTCTTCCGTTCCATCCTGCCCTTCACCTTCCGTTTCATCTTCTTCGATGAGGCTTGGGTCGGGGATTTCTACTTTTACAGAAGCAGGATCACTTTGCTGGTCACCGTTAAATGCTGTTACTTTAAAGGTATACACAGCTCCTGGCTGAGGGTTGGCAATTTTCAAGCCTTTTTCTGAAGTAACGCTAAGCTGCTGATCTCCGCCTTCATTTACGGATACAGTCACTTCAAATTGAGTACCTTCTGCATCTCCCGGGTAATCCCATGATAATGTGATCTCATTTGCATCCTGGTCAAAGTTCGCTGACAGTCCAGAAGGCGAGTCCAGTTTATCAAACTTCTCGGATACTTGTGTCGGAGCATTGCCTTTTACAGCATACTCATAAATGATTTGCTCCTTAGGTGTGTACTGGCTTGCCAGTTTGGCAGGATTGCTGCCTTTTTCAATGGCTACCTTCTCTACAGAGTCAGGGGCCTTGAAGTCTTCTGTTTCTTTTCCTTCTGAAACATGTGCCATTAAGCTGCTGAAAAGCTTTTGAGCAATTTTTTGCTCATCGCCGGCCGGGATATAATTTTTTCTATCCTGATAGCCGGTCCAGACAGCTGCAGTATAGTTAGTTGTATAGCCTGCAAACCAGGCATCAGGCACGGCACCTCGAGGTATCCCAAATTCCTGTTCCTGTTCATCCGTATAGTTAGTAGTCCCTGTTTTCCCTGCAACAGGCAATCCTGGTACATCAGCCAGACGTCCTGTTCCGTAAGAAGATTTAACTGCACTTTTCAGCATGTCACTGATCATAAATGCAGTATAATCCTTCATTACTACTTCAGATTCAGGTTTCAAATCAAGTTTCGTGCCGTCACGCATTTCAATTTGCTTGATGGCATGTGGTTCAGTGTAGAAGCCATTGTTTCCAAATGCACTGTATGCACCGGCTACCTGAAGGGAAGAAACCTCATAAGCGCCGATAGAATAGGACTCATACATCTCTTTCATTGGAATGCCTAAATTATTGGTGAATTCCAATGCCTTATCAGTCCCGACTTCCTGAAGTGTCTTCAGAGCCGGAATGTTGCGTGAGCGGGCAAGTGCCTCCCGCATGGACATAGGACCCATGTGCTTTCCATCCCAGTTATTGATTTTTGTACCTCCGGAATATGTGTGAGGTTCATCGACAATTGTCTGGTAAGTTCCCCATTTTAGATATTCAATTGCTGGTCCATAATCGACAATTGGTTTAAAGGTTGAACCGGCATGTCTTTTTTGATCCACGGCAAAGTTAAAACCGCGTTTTACTTCCTGATTGCGTCCTCCGCCGATTGCTCTGATTTCTCCTGTCTTTGTATCAAGAAGGGTGATACCCGCCTGAAACTTCTCATCAGGATAGGCTACAGCTGCATCAGTGTTTAAAATATTTTCTACGTGTTTCTGTGCATTTGGATCGAGTGTCGTATATATTTTCAGCCCGTCAGAATATGGGTTAAGATCCGGATATTTTTTTTCAACTTCATCCAAGACAACATCGATGAAAGAGTCATATTTTGATTCGTTTGTTTCTCTTTTTTCTTCAGCTACAAGTGTAGATTCCACAGGAACCTTTTGGGCTGCTTCCATTTCTTCTTTTGTAATAAAACCATGCTGATTCATCAATGAAAGGACAATATTTCTCCTTTTCTCTGCCTTGTCAGGATGGTCAAAGGGATTATAATTGTTCGGGCTCTGCGGCATGCCGGCTAAGAGGGCAGCTTCATGAAGCTCCAGCTCACTAAGTTCCTTATCGAAGAAAATTTTCGATGCCGTTAAAACGCCATGGCCTTCAGACATATAAATCTTGTTCACATACATTTCAAAGATTTCCTGTTTTGTATACTTGCGTTCAAGCTGGAAGGCAAGCCAGGCTTCCTGGGCTTTCCTGCTAAGCGTTTTTTCATTATTCAGGAAGGAGTTCTTTACCACCTGCTGGGTAATCGTACTTGCCCCTTCAGAACCGAATCCGCGCGTCACATTAGCGATAACAGCACCGCCTAAACGGATTAAGTCCATTCCATTATGTTTATAAAAGCGGACATCTTCAGTTGCCAAAAAGGCGTCTTCCACAAGTTTTGGGATGTCTTCATAAGCGACATAATCCCGGTTTTCCGAGCCTACATCTGTTATGAATTCGCCCTCCATATCGTAAATCTGTGAAGAAATGGGATCCTTCAGCAATTTTTCATCAAGCTTTGGTGCGTCTTTCACCATAAAAGCAAAAGCGCCTGCTCCTAAGAGCATTCCAGCAATTCCGAGGGCAATTAAAATAAGGAAAATGCGTTTAAAAGTGCTCGTGCCATTTTTCTTGCCCTTCTTTTTAGGCTGGGATTGCTGTTTGCGGCGCTCCTCCCTTGATTGATATTTTTCTGTCATATCTATGTTCATCCTTTCTGACAATGGAACTGTAAATTAGTTATTTAAGGGTATAAAGATAATCTATTATCTTAATATAGTCAATTCTTGGCTGAAATCCAAGCGGAATGTAATGGCCATTCATTTCAATTTCACCCTTGGTGATTGATTTTCTCCCCCCATCCTTCATTCTCTCCCAATATGAGAGCAGATGATGTGCCTCTAACAGGAAAACTTCTTCGGTAGCCGAGAAGCGGAGGAGGACAAAACAAATCCCTTTCTGGGCTAAAACTTTCTCCATGTGCTTTACCTGGTGCTCATGAAAATTCTTTAAAGGGAAGGAGGTCGTGTTCTGGGTTTCTTTAGCTTCAAAATCAATATACCTGCCTTTATACACACCATTATAATCAGTTGTTGATGCTTGTTTGAAATAAGCTTCTTTAATAACAGCTGCACTTCTCTTTGGATAATCGACCTGTACGATTTGAACAGGCGTGGGCTTTTTATGAATAGTGGCTATTCCATGCTCCAAATAGAATTCATTGGTTTCATTTATATCTTCCTCCAGTGTCATTCCGCGATTGCTGTAGGTCCATTTCTTCTCTGGAGTCAGTTTTTTGGCGCTATTAGCAGGCGGGGTATATCTCCTGCCATTAGGATAGTGGAAATTCATGCATTCACCTCATTTTCAGCTACTCCCTATGATAACAAATGTACGCACGATTTGGTTGAATAAAAAGTTCTAAATAACAAAGTATATAGGAAACTCCAGTTAAGCAGTATTTTCAGGTTTTACCCGGATGCTGCCTGACGCCCAAATATAGAACATTCATTTTCTCTGAGGTGAATTGCGGTGTCGCTTTCTTGGAAATTCCTGAACAGACATGAAAAAAAGGAACAGGCAATAAAGGATCATATTATGAAAATTACAGCCAAATATAACATAGACAATATCTCGAGAACGGAAGCTTATTTTCATTTTTACAAAAAGCATCCTGAAATACGCTGGGCGTTCCTGGCCTCCATGGTATCCCGTAATGCCGGCTGGAATATGTGCGATCTTGAAGGAAGCTGTTTTCCTAAATTGATAGGAAAGAAATTCAGGGATATGCTTTATATTACATATGAAAGGGCCAATTGGCTGATTTTTCAGGATGCATTTCCCCAGCTGCTCCTCTATCATTATTCGACGAAACTAAATAGGCCAATGTTTCATTTATTAAAAACTTTTCATGTATCGGCCTTTATGGAAAAGGAGTGGCTTTATTTCTGGAAAAATAGAAATAAAAAGAGGTTAATGATTTCACTGATTATCAACGAACAAAATGTTATTCAAGAGCCTGTAATGGAGCATTCTATTTATAAAAATAAAGTTTTTCATACATTGCTTTTTTCCTTTCAGGATTATCTTCATTTTAGTTCAGTCATCTTCCCTACTTGTAAAGGGGAATTATACGGGGCGAGTGTAAATGGTTTCCGCTCGGTGTCCAAAAGAATTGATCTTGGAAAACGGCTGGCAGAAATATTATTTGACACAAGTTATTATGACGACGTGTATGAATTTGCTTTAAGGACGGTTCATACGGGTTCAAGGAACGATTATGAGAAATACTTTAATGGAAGCAAACGGAGAACTACTCCTTTCTTACGCTGTACATACCCAATAATCACTCATCACATACATCAATTTAATGATTGGTTTGTCAAAAAACGCATAAAGAGTAAATGGACATCAGAATCGGTTGTCCTAAAACATCCCGTCCATATTACAAAATGGTATTTGCATAAGCAGGACCAGCTTCACAAGGCTGCCAGGCTGGGAAAAATATTTCGCTCAATTTGCTAACAGAATAATACTGCAAACAAAAAAGCAAGGGGTCCCTTGCTTTTTTTAGTGTCTGCATTAAGCTCCAGCGCCTGCCAGTCGAGAGCAGAAGCCAATCCGCTTCCGTTTTTCTTCTGTTAAGTTGAAGGGCGGTCAGGACCTTCAAGCTTCTTGTTGCCATAGCCAGCTTTTGTTTCTTCCATCTTTTTTGGCTGAACTTTATTTTGTTTTTCTTTTTTTGCCATAACAGAACACCTCCGTTCATTAGTTTGTTCAATGTTGTGATTTTCATTCTTCGGAGGCTGTCGAAACCTTGGCGCTTCTATGCAAATAAGTACTTTCTTTGGCGAATCACTTCTAGTTTTGTCATGCATGGAGGAAACCTTCAGGGAAGATAGAATTTATGTAGGCACAAAGCAAATTTTCACTGTATCCTTCGTTGTATTTATAGCAGATGGCAAGGAGAAAAAGAAATCGGGAGGTTTTTTGAATGCAGGGAAAAATGGTAGAAAAAGAAGAATTGCTGGCCATGCTTTCGGAAATATACGATCAGCTTGAAATGCTTGAAAATGTACTGGAGTCTAATTTGTCGGGACTTCGGCAGGATTGGTATTATGAACAGTCAGAGAAAATAGAGGCTTGTGAAAGCAGACTCGAAGTGATTGAAGAAGATATGACGGCAATCAGGTCTGAGACAGACAGTTTAGAAAGCGCAAAAAAATCAGCACGAATGAAGCTTGAACTCGGCTTCTAAGTGGAATAGAATAGCAGTATCCTTCAGTAGCTAAAATTGACTAGCTACTTTTATTTTTGGAGATGAAGCCCATGGTAAATGAAAATTCGCTGCAGCAAATGACAGAACTGCTGCTTGAATATGTGGAGATCTCGGACAGCAGGTATAAAAAGGTTAAGGAATCAGGTGAAAAGGGTGATTTTTATAATGAAGTCAAGCCTTTTGCTGATGAGGTTAAATCCATAAATGACAGATGGAAAGAAGAAGCCCGGGAGTGGGTTAGCATCCATAAACCGCGAAATCTTTATTCACAGCAAATTGAATCTGCTTCTGAACATATTGAAATGGTTTCCATTCAGGCATTTTTTCCTGAAACAAGCAGAACAAGATTCATTAATTATGTTAATTCGGCCGTGTATGTGTTAAAGCAGTTGATAATATTATTAAGTGATGAAAAAAAGGGAACCTGAATCAGGCTCCCTTTTTCATTGAATTCTTATGCATTTACTGAATCCTGGAGGGTATTATCTTTGTAGCTTTCTGGAACGGCCGCTCCTTGAGCTTCGAGCTCACGAACGAGATTTCGATAATCTGTACTGGAAATTTCATTATGGATATAGGCCTTTTTAGCAAAATCCAATAATTCATTAACATTTTCAGGAGTATACTCCCGCAGCTGATGAAACTTCATTTGTAGTTCGTGAACATTCATGATATTGCCTCCTCTGGAAAAGATTCGCGGAGAAATTTCTTCCCCGCATCCGGTAAATGAAAAAGCGGACAAGAAACAATTTGTTTTTTATATCCTAACATGAAAATTTATTTTTCATCGTTTTTAAAAAAATCAAACTTCCGACATCTTTCATCATAGTTAGACAAAAACGGAAAGCGCTTCCTTTTTTACTCATTTTTAACTCCTTTCACATTCTGGGCAAATCATTCATATATTGTAATGGTGATAATACAAAGGCTACTGCCTGATATTATCGATAATATACTTATCTTATTGAATGGGGAGGATGTTTGCCCATGTTTGGCCGAGTAATGAATAGAACGAGCCATATGCAGCCATACGGCCATTTAAATCGAAATGTATACTATGATCCATTTTATATGGGGACCAATGGCCAATATTATATGAGGCAGCAGCCATTGCAGAATTATAACCAAGCTGCCGAACAGTATAATCCTTATTATTCGCCTTTTAACATGGAATACCAGCAGCCACAGCAAATGACAGGAATGCCGCAGAGTTTTCCGCACCAGCCCTATCCGCAGCAAAATTTTGATCCCGGATATTACTCACATACAGGATCAAAAAATGCAGGTATTTTTCAGAATCCGTTAGAATCTGAAGATTATTATGGAAATCAGCCAAGCAAGCCAGCAGCTCCGCAAATGCCATACATGAATCCATATCCAAAGCAATCTTTCATTCCAAAACAGCCATCTGGCGTGCAAAGCATTATGAATTCATTTAAATCCCAGGATGGATCACTGGATCTCAATAAAATGGTGGACACAGCAGGCCAGATGATGTCTGCAGTCACGCAGGTATCATCCATGGTTAAAGGGATTGGCGGAATATTTAAAGCTTAAAGGATCATGGCCGCACAGGCCTTTTTTTTATGGTTTAAAAAAATCAGACTTGAAAAAAGATTAAATATATTTAAAAATAGAATAGCCGGTCTATTTTTAAAGGTATATAGGGAATATTATCTATGAGAATTTAGTTGTATGATTGACAAAATTTAGATAAAAGTGAAAAAATAAAAAATGACTCTTAGTCATAAAGGGGGGGTAATATGGTTCGTGCTGTCCAGCAAATTTTTATTATATTTGTATTAATTTTAGTTCTAGCAGCTCTGCCAAAAATTATATCTGTTGATCCATTGAGCGGGAGTCTGCAATGGAGCTTCGAAAGTCTGCCGCATATTTATGGAGATTTTATTTCTGAAATAAGCAAGGGCAGCCTTGGTACCTATGAGCTTGGGATGCAGACACGTCCTATAGCCGGGGACATTGCTGATAACTTTTTTACCAGTCTCCTGATCGTATTGATTGCTGTAAATGCATCCTTAATTATAAGTCTAATTTTCGGGGTATTTATCAGCCGCTTCAGGCTTACTAAGCTTTTTGGGGCATTCATGAATATTCTTGCGGCCATACCTGACTTTATCATCATAGTGATGTCTATGATTCTTGCCGTTAAAATATATAAAATGACCGGTATCAGAGTGATTTCACTCAGGCCGGATGGAGGAGCCCTTAACACCTGGTTTCCCACAGTGCTTGCAGCGATTGCCCCGACACTATATTTATTTAAGCTCGTGTCGGTCAAATATTATCAGACAAGCGGGGAGGACTACATTAAGACTGCAGTTGCTAAAGGAATGGGCTTAAATTACATAAACTTTCAGCATGTCTTCAAAAATTTAGAGCCATTTATCAAATCTGAACTTGTCAAAGTGATTTCCCTGGCTATTGGAAATCTCTTTATTATTGAACATATTATGAATGTTTCCGGCATAACAAAATTCATTTTTCAGAGCAGCGGAGTTCAGCCGATTGCAATCGGCTTGTTTGCAATGCTTCTGATTTCTTTAATTGTCTATATTTCTAATAGACTCATATTCTATCTGTTTAAACGGGGTTTTATCTATGAATAAGCTGATAAAAATAAATTACTCCTTAATTATCGGAACTGTTATGGTTACCGGCTTGCTTTTTCTTAGCATATTCGGGCCTATTCTGGCACCGCATTCATTAACATCGGTTTTAGAAACACAATATACAAACGGGAAGGTTCTGGCACCGCCATTGGAGCCTTTTGAATCCTCTTCCTATCCGCTGGGCACCGATAAATGGGGTTATGATATCTTATCCATGATTTTATATGGATTAAGGTACACTGTTTTTATTGCAGCTGCTGTGACTGTTATAAAAATGGCATTTGGAACAATTATCGGTTTGTATGCGGGCACAATGAAAAGGACGCCAGGCTGGCTGATTGCTTTCGAAAATGCATGGAGCTATGTACCTCTGTTTCTTATCCTGTATTTTTTCCTTGCCCCAATAAGCTTCAACAGTACTCTTAAGCAAAATGTGTTAATTGTTTATTTTATTGTCATTGCGTCAGTCATCAGCATTCCAAGCATTGTATCTTCTGTAAGGCTTAAAACCGCACAGTTATATAAGTCTGTTTATGTTGAAGCTGCAAAAGCCCTGGGGGCCGGAAAACACCGTCTGATCTGGAAGCATGTTTTTCCTCAGTTAAAGGAAACGTTCCTGGTAATGTTTATACTTGAAATTGTGTACGTAATCGCCCTTATGGGCCAGCTGGCACTTATAAATATATTTGTCGGCGGAACCATTATGAGATATGACCCCATCATCTTCCTTTCAGCAACAAAGGAACTGGCGGGATTGGTTGGTCAGGCAAGATTAAATATTTATGGCAGCACCCATATATTAATTGCACCATTAGCGGTCCTTTTACTTGCAACTGTGTCTTTCAGTCTGCTGGCAAATGGACTGAAGAACCGTTTTCAATCAAACTATCAGCGTACTCCCTGGATTAAGACTGGGCATGAGCCATTAATAAGGCCCTCCAGAAAACAATATGGCCGAAAAAAGAAATTCTGGTCATTATCCGGCCCTAAAGCCGGCTTTGCTGCATTAGTGATTGCTTTTGCAGGTGCAGGTGTCTATGCTGTGGCTGCAAAGAATTCAAATACAGGCGTCCAAAGCGGCAGCAAGGCGGATTATAAAATTGATCTGGAAATGAACGCTGAAGGCTATTTTACTGCTAATGCAAATATTCAGTTGAAAAACAAATCAGATAATAACTGGAATGAGCTTGTCTTTTATTTCATTCCGAATGTTTTTATAGAGGGGCATTCATTTGATTCTGTTGAAGGATCGTCTGAAGCGGAGATCGAAAAAGTGACAGTGAATGGGCAAAAAGCTTTTTTTAAGCTGGATGGTGATACGCTGACAATAAACTTAAAACCGGAAATGAAAGATAAAAGCAGACATAAGGTGGAGATCCAATATGAATTTACAGTCCCAGAGGGAGGCAGCCGTTTTTCAAAAGCAGGCACAAATTATTATCTTGCTCAATGGTACCCAATGGCTGCAGTCTATCAAAAAGGCAAATGGAACAAAGAGCCTTATATGGAGGGGCTGGAAACATTTCATACAGGCTTCTCTGATTTCAAAGTTTCCTATAAGCTGCCTGAAGGGTATTCCCTGGCTTCTACAGCAGAAATAGATCCGGCAAAAGGAAAAAATGAGGGGACAGTTAAAGCTAAAAAGGTCAGGGATTTCTTCATTGCAGTCATGAAGGATATGAAAGTGTATGAAACGGAAGCGCAAGACGGTGTGAAGGTCAGACTATTTTCAAAAGGGAATCATGACAAAAACCCGGAAGCATCGTTAACACTGGCTAAAAAAGCACTATCTTTCTATCAGAATAAAATTGGAGATTACCCGCATGAGCAGCTTGATATTGTTTTGGATGAAGGGCAATTCATGGAATATCCCGGTATAGTCACTATAAATCCTTATATTGAAGATAAAAGG
The DNA here is from genome assembly GCF_002272225.1 of Bacillus sp. 7894-2. Taxonomy (NCBI): domain Bacteria; kingdom Bacillati; phylum Bacillota; class Bacilli; order Caryophanales; family Bacillaceae; genus Bacillus; species Bacillus sp. 7894-2. The sequence goes on along the minus strand of NZ_NPDG01000087.1, from coordinate 9,889 downwards.
TTTTATGATATTTCTATTGTCCATGAAATTGCTCATCAGTATTTTTATGGAGCAGTAGCCAATGACCCATACAACAATGCGTGGATTGATGAAGGAATCACTGAATTTGCCACCTCTATGTACTTCTATGCAGGACAAAATCAAGCTGAACAGCAGGCATTTGGCATCTCCCATTATCGGATGGAGGCAATCGAGGAAGCTGGTTTAGGCAGGCAATATTCAAATGTGCCGGTTAATGAGGTAAAGCATACAGGATATATTTATGGTCAGCCTGCTCTGGAGATTTTACAAATGATTCAGGAAAAGTATACCTTGAAAGGGGAATCTCCAAAGGATGTGGGGATGCAGTTCCTGTCCGATTACTATCAGAAATTCCGCTATAAAGAGGTCGATACGAAGGAGTTTATATCCTTCACAAAGGATTACTTCAGTGTTCCGACAGGCTATTTCAATAATTGGATTGATACATCTAAACTGAACAGTTAAGCCCAGCTTAGATAACCCAAACAAAAACAAGCAGGCATGATACTGCTTGTTTTTGTTTAACCAGACTTTATAAAAGCAAGATTGCAGTCAGAATCAGTTCTCATCTATCAGGATTCTTTTTCCCTGCTGCTTAGGTACTGAAATTTGCAAGAGGCCATTTTGGTAAACCGCTTTTACTTTCTTTTCATTAACTGGCTGTGGAAGCGGAATTGTCCGGCTGGAACGCTGCATGCTTTGCTGCCTGCGGAAAATTTTGTTTTTTTCATCTTCTTCCGTTATCATCTCAGAGGATTTAACTGAAATGGTTATATAATTATCCAGGATATCAATCTGTATTTGCTCTTTATTTATTCCCGGAAGTTCCGCACTAATGATGTGTTCCTTTTCAGTTTCAGCAACATCAACATGGAAGGAAGAAGAAGCCGGGAAGGGATTTTTAAAGAAATCATCCATTGTCTGCAGAAATCCTCTGCCAGGTTTTTCATGGAAAAGCTGATTCATTGATCTCATCAAATCCCCAAATGGTTCGTTTCGATCCTTTTTCTTTGGATCCTCCATATCCATCCATCCCCTCTCAAACAGGATTTTTCAACATATCGTATGCCGCCTATTGGGTGGATGTTCCTGTTGAATAATCAGGAAAAAGAAAAAACCGCAAGTTGCGGTTTTAAAATATTGTCTCTAATAGTTGATCAGGGTTTATGATTAAATGTCCATCCTGGTCTGTTTCAATTAACATTTCTTTTTTCATTTTGGTTAAAGTCCTGCTGACCGTTTCCCTTGTGGTGCCAATCATATTAGCCAGGTCTTTATTGGTAAAGTCCCCTTTTAAAACAAAGGTGCCGTTTTCAAGCTTTTTTCCATGCATTTTGGCAAGCCGGATAAGCAATTTAATGATTTGCTCGTAAGTATTGTTTAAAATTTGCGATTCCAGGCGCTCCTGCAGATCGACAATCTTCTCGCCAAGGACTTTAAACACCTTAATACATAACTCCGGATTTTCTATAAGCACCTTTTCAAATTGCGAAATGGGCACAACTACGAGCTGAGCGTTTTCCAGCACCTCGGAAAAAGCCGGGTACCCGCCTTTTCTAAAGAATCCCACGTGAGGGAACATCTCGCCTTTTGCCAGGATGGCAACAATCTGTTCTTTACCACTAATATCACTTCTATAAATCTTAACTCTGCCGTTGTTAATAAAATAAACATTATCCAGCGGGTCGTCCTGCAGAAAAACATGACTTCCTTTTTTCCATTCCCGTGATATGGATATCTCAACTACTTTATCCAGTTCTTCGCTGTTCAGCTCTTTAAAAAGGGAGAACTGGGAAAGAACTGCCTTAATTTCTTCTGTTTTCATAATCCACCTCTTGCTTCTGTCCTATTAAGCTTATTGTAACAAAAAATATTAATAACGTTTATATTAAGAAAAGCTTATTTTAATAATCCCTGCTGGGTCATCTAAATATATCGGACCTTCCTGGTGAAAAATGATTTTAATCCCTCTGCGAATATATTAAAAGTTAAGATGGCATAGGTCATGGCAACTGCCGAGAAAAAAGGAATCCAAATTGGGCCTCTTATATCCTCAAAGGCTTTCATCATCATCATTGGCCAAGAAATCGAATTATTGACCAATTGCCAATCTCCTGTCATGGATTGAACAAAATCCTGCGAAATAAAAATGCCGACAAACCCTAATTGACCAAGCAGAAACATGACTTTTCCAAGATCAGTAACCATATATACAAGAAGCTTACTATATAAAAGAGGAAGATAGTATATTCTGAAAAGCCTGTATGGTGAAGCTCCGGCAGCAATCCCTCCATATATATACTCTTTAGATGAAATCTGATCAAATTCCAGCTTTATCATTTCGGCAGCACGGGGCATTTCTGCCAGAGCAATAATAAGGAGCAGGAATAAGGGGCGGTATTCACTCAGTAAAAATGGCGGCAGCATGGCAAGAAGCATGATAATGATGATGGTTGGAATATATGACAGCAGTCCATTCAGCCATTTTAGCAAAAGGTGTGTACCCAGCCATTTTTTGTGTGCAAGAAAGGAGAGCGGGATGGCCAGTACATAGCGAAGGACAGTTATACAGGCAACAAGCAAAATGGTTTCTTTTGCTCCCAGGATGATCAGGCTGAGCATATCCCGTCCGCTTTTGTCAGTGCCCAATATGTAATCCTCTGATGGCGGATAAGGCGGTATAACTGGCTTCTTTTCCTCATTTAGGATGTATGTAATCGTTGTTAGCTCACGGTCAACAAATGGAAGATATGGTCCTGCAAATGTGATTGCCAGCAATAGCAACAGCAAAAAGGTTCCTAAGCAAAATAAAGCATGTTTCCTGATCCATAATAAAAATCGCATCTCCCTCACACCCTTTCCTTTTGGACGAGCCATAATTTTGCTGTCTGTGAAAGGATAATAGTTAAAAACATGATGAAGAGGAAGGGAAGCATTAGGGACAGTGCCTTAATTTCATCATTAGATGATATGCTGAATAGAAGTTCCTTGCCTGCCCCGTTATAGCCTGCCAGCTTTTCAATGATTGGAAGGCTTGATAGGATATAGAGCATCACCAGCTGCGCCTGGTTCATAATGGGGGACCAGCAATTCCAGAGCATGTGAAGAAGTGCTTTAAAGTGGCCAAGCCCTTTTGCATATGCTGTGCGGACATACTCTTCGCCCATTTCATTTTCAAGAGCAGCCGATGTAAAACGGGACATGTGCAAAAATGGAAACAGGGATAATGAAATGAGCGGCAAAAAAAAGCTATACCAATTTTCATGTCCATATAGCTTAAAGTGCGGAAGACCATGCTGCATCATCAGAATGAAAAGATACTGTATGGCAATAAACAGAAAAAAATCGGGTATGGAAGAAAACATCCAGGAAAGAAAATTCTGGAGTTTCCCGGTGAATTTTGTTCTCCGGTAAAATTGGACAGCACCCATTAGTGTGCCAAGAAGCATGCTGACCATGAAAGCAGGCAGAACAATTTTTAAGCTGCGCGCAACAAATATTCCAGCTTCATCACTAACTGGGCGTCCGGTGCGGGCTTCCCCTAATCCTTTTTCAGTTAAAATATGGCCTGTGAAATCTTCAATTCTTTCCAGATACAGTTCAAAGCTGAAGGGGTAATCTGCTTCAATTTGAAAGGCCGATAAAAAGGTTAATTCCTTTTCTCTTGGAAGAAAAAGAATCAGGATAAATCCAATAATAATTAACATAAATACACCTGTTGATTTTAAAATGCTTTGCAGCAAGACTTCACCTCATTTGAGAAAAAATGGATATATTATATTCTCTTATATTTAGAACTTTCAGTCAATTTTTTCTGTGAATCTGAAAACAAAGAGAAAAGACTTAAAGGCTGAATAGAATTTTTTCCATAAAAAGTTAATAGAAATTAAGAGTTTGCTCTGTTAGAACGAACGTTTATTCGATAGAATAGGAAGATGAGGTGAAATAGATGAAAGTGCGAAAAAATTTGCCTGAAATCATGAAACAGCTTATATCTGAACAGCAATATAAAGAGAATATTGTCCATTGGCACACAATAGAAGAAAAAGAGGCTAAAACTGCCAGTCTTCCGGAAAACATTCATCCATCATTAAAGGATGCACTGCAAAAAAGGGGCATTTCAAGGCTTTATACACATCAGAAAACATCTTATCAGACAGTCATGAATGGGGACAGTCTGGTAGCAGTTACTCCAACGGCATCTGGAAAAACGCTTTGCTACAACCTTCCAGTCCTGCAGACGATCGTAAATGATCCGGATGCAAGGGCGCTTTATATGTTTCCGACAAAAGCATTGGCTCAGGACCAAAAAAGCGAAATCAATGAAATCATCCAGGAGTCCGGATTGGATATAAATTCCTATACATATGACGGGGATACACCGGCAAACATCCGGCAAAAAGTTCGCAGGGCCGGGCATGTGGTTATTACAAATCCGGACATGCTACACTCAGCAATATTGCCCCATCATACAAAGTGGGTATCCTTGTTTGAAAATTTAAAGTATGTGGTCATAGATGAACTTCATATTTACAGAGGTGTATTTGGCAGTCATGTAGCAAATGTTATTCGCCGCCTCAGGCGCATTTGCCGTTTTTATGGCAGCGACCCCATTTTTATCTGTACATCTGCAACAATAGCCAATCCTCTGGAGCTGGCAGAAAAGCTTACTGAAAAGCCGATGAAACTCGTGGATAATAATGGAGCACCAAGCGGGAAGAAACATTTTGTATTTTATAATCCCCCAATCGTCAATAAACCGCTGAATATCAGAAGAAGTGCAACTCTCGAAGCGAGAAAGCTCGCAGGAGAACTTCTGAAAAATAAAATCCAGACCATTGTATTTGCAAGAAGCAGGGTCAGAGTCGAAATTCTTTTGACGTACCTCCAGGAGCTGGTCAAACATAAACTGGGGCCTAAAGCTATTCGGGGTTATAGGGGCGGTTATTTGCCAACCCAGAGACGGGAAATTGAAAAAGGACTGCGTTCAGGGGAGATCTATGGAGTTGTCAGCACAAATGCCCTTGAACTGGGAGTGGATATCGGACAGCTGCAAGTTTGTGTCATGACCGGCTACCCCGGTACCATTGCCAGCTCATGGCAGCAGGCTGGACGTGCAGGCAGAAGGCATGGTGAATCGCTTGTTATTATGGTGGCAAGCTCCAGTCCACTGGATCAATATGTTATTCAAAATCCTGATTACTTTTTTAATAAAAGTCCTGAAACAGCCAGAATAAATCCGGATAACCTTATTATTCTGGTTGATCATATCAAATGTGCAGCCTATGAGCTCCCTTTTAATGCCGGGGAACGTTTTGGCACTTTTGAAACTGAAGAGGTATTGGAATACCTGGCGGAGGAAAGGGTGCTTCATCAGAACGGGGATAAATTTTATTGGATGAAAGACTCATTTCCTGCCCACAACATCAGTCTCCGTTCAGCATCACAGGAAAATGTTATCATAATTGATCAGTCAGATATTGCGAATGTAAAAGTAATTGGTGAGATGGACCGCTTTTCCGCTATGACCCTTCTTCACGATGAGGCAATCTATCTTCATCAGGGAACCCAGTTTCAGGTGGAAATGCTTGATTGGGAAGAGAAGAAAGCATTTGTCAGGGAAGTGGATGTGGACTATTTTACCGATGCTAATCTGGCAGTAGAACTTAAAGTGCTTGAGCAGGATAAAATCAGGTCGTCATCCATTGGAGAGATTGGCTTTGGAGATGTCAGTGTTGTAGCAATGGCAACAATATTTAAAAAAATTAAGTTTGAAACACATGAAAATATCGGATCCGGTCCAATAACACTTCCTGAAGAAGAGCTCCATACAAGCTCAACCTGGCTTTCGTTTAACCCGGAGTCGCTGAATTATAAGCAGGACCGGCTTGAACAGGGACTCATTGGAACAGCACATGCGCTTAAGCATATTGTGCCGTTATTTGTTATGTGCGATCCTCAGGACGTTCATGTTATCCCGCAAGTGAAAGCTGCCCATAATGAAAAGCCGACGATCTTTTTCTATGACAGGTATCCTGGCGGTGTAGGATTAAGTGAGAAAATTTTCGGGGGAATCGAACATATTATGAACGAAACGATGGAAATGGTATGCAGATGTGCATGTGACCATGGCTGTCCTTCCTGCATAGGAACAGATACCTCATCAGAAACGGCCAAAAAAGACGTACTCAGGATTCTCGGCTCTTTAAAAAATGGCGTTAATAGCGCAGGTGATAGAATTGTCCATTAAAAACAAGCTGAACAGGCTTAAGGGCCATCTTGGGACAGATAACGACAAACAGCCTTCATCCGTCCAAAAACAGCAGGAGAATAAGACCGATGTTCCTTTTAAAGAAGTATGGGCTAATGAAGGGGTTTATCCATATTATTTTGAAGACTCTTACTGTCTTGTAAGAGAAAAGGAATACAGCCTTGATTACAGGCATGGAATCTATTCTTTTGGGCAGTTTACTGCAGCGGTGGATGCCTGGAATTCTTCCAGCTTAAGGCATCCGCTGTCTGCTTCCGGTCACGGGCCTGAAAATCTTTTCTTTTTTGATACAGAGACAACTGGATTGGGCGGAGGGACTGGCAATACTATTTTCCTTCTTGGCCAAGCCAGCCTGCAGGGAAGCAAAATAAAGCTGAAACAGCATATTCTTCCTCAGCCGGGTGCTGAGATAGCTTTATATAAAAGTTTTCTGGAAAGCATTGATTATTCAACAATGGTCACATATAACGGGAAAGCTTTCGACTGGCCGCAGGTTAAAACGAGACATACCCTGTTAAGGGAGCATGTTCCAAAACTGCCGCCCTTTGGACATTTTGATTTATATCATGCTGCAAGGAGAATGTGGAAGCATAAGCTTGAAAGAATAAAGCTTGCTGCAGTGGAGAAGGATGTTCTGGGAATTGAAAGAAAAGACGATATTCCAGGGTTTCTGGCACCAATGATTTATTTTGATTTTATTGAAAGAAAAGATCCTGAAGGCATGCTGGGAATCATAAAGCATAATGAAATTGATATCCTATCCCTGATCAGCCTGTATACACATCTTTCTTTCCAGATACTGCAGCTCGATGAAAAACAGACTTCCCGTGAGGTTTATGAAGTAGGAAGGTGGCTGTCAACACTGGGTGAATCTTCAGAGGCGGCAATTGCCTTCAATAAAATATCTGAAGGAGAGTCTTCTGAAGCTTTGGATGCCAGGTTTGCATTAGCTTTTGAGCATAAAAAACATAAAAATTGGGATGAGGCAGCAAAACTATGGAAGGATATTGCTGAAAAAGGCTTGATCAATATGAAGGTAATATCCTGTGTTGAACTGGCCAAGATCTATGAGCATCGATTAAAGGATATTGACCAGGCATTAAAATACTCGGAAAAAGCGTTTAACCTGCTGGAGGCAGATAACGGAACAGAAAAGCTGAAAATAAAACAGGAAGATCTACACCGGCGGATTGTACGGCTTGAACGAAAATTTAATCAGGCTTAAATCTCTCTGTAACATAATTTTAATATACCAGACAAAAAAATCCACTATTTCCTAGTTGTATGTACTTCTTCTAACAGTTAAAATTATAAATTGTGTGGTACTTTTTTAGGAATTTTATATAGTGAGGCTGGTATAAAATGTATAAAGCAATCTTATTTTTATTCTTCCTTGTAATTTTCACTACTGCAATCGTTTTCTCCAATTTAAAAGACAGTTTCTACAGTATGCTCTAAGGCTAGTACCTATAAAATAGGTGTTTTCATTAGTACAAGATTACTCTTTCTAACATAGGTTGTTAATGTAAAAACAATTTCGAAAGGGGATCTTTACATGTATTGCAGACCAAGACCTTCGCAGGTGATGCCTGCTGTTGTTCATCCGACAAAGTGCTGTGTAACTCATTCGTTCCAGAACATTGTGGTTCCGCACATTCATCCTACACATCATACTCATGTAAACCACATTAACTATCAGAATCAGCACTCTTACCCGCAAACGCAGTCAAATGTTAACCAGGTGACACAATCAAATGTGAACATGGGACCGAGACCTGGTGTGGCAGGTGCATATAGCCCAGGAATGGGTCCAGGAATGGGAATGGGCCCAGGAATGGGAATGGGTCCGGGATATGGCGGACCTGGAACTGGCGTAGCTGGAGCATCAACTGGTATGGGTCCAAAACAAGGGCCGGGCTTTTCAGGCAGATAATGAACAAGGGCTTTTGCCCTTGTTTTATTTTTATTAAATGGCAGCATTCCCAGCCAGATTTCTTTAAGGAGTTTTGCAATTGACAAAAGTAGCAGTTATTTCAGGGTATAAGCCTTTTGAGGTAGGGATATTTAAAAATGATGACCCTGCTGCCGGCTATATCAAAACCGCAATCAGAAAAAGCATGCTTTCATTGCTGGATGACGGTCTCGAATGGGTAATCATCAGCGGGCAGCTTGGTGCAGAACTTTGGGCAGCTGAAGTTGTATATGATCTTCAGCTTGAAGGTTACGAAGACCTGAAGCTTGCAGTCATTACTCCCTTTTTAGATCAGGAAGCTTCCTGGAAGGATGCCAACAAGGAATGGTATGAATCCATATTGGCTCAGGCAGATTTTGTGGATTCAGTAACAAAAAAACCATATGAAAGCCCGCAGCAGTTCAGATTAAAAAATCATTTTTTGATCAGTAAAAGTGATGTTCTGCTGCTGTTTTATGATATGGAAAAAGAGGGAAGCCCAAAGTATCTGTATGAAACCGCAAAAAAATATCAGGAAGAAAATGAATATGATATTAGACTAATCACCTTTTATGATTTACAATTGATTATAGAAGAAGAACAATTCTCTCAGAGAGACACATTTGAATAATGCTCAGATAAATTGACAAATGTACATATCTCTGGAAAAATAGTATTAATTATGATTGCCGATATACTGAGGTGAGTGTCATGCTATCCGATAAAATTAAATTAACTGCAAAAGATATTTTGGAAAAAGAGTTTAAGACAGCCATGAGAGGCTACAAGCCTGAAGATGTGGATAAGTTTTTAGATGTTGTCATTAAAGACTATGAAGCATTCCATCAGGAAATTGAAGATCTGCAGCTGGAAAATATGAAGCTGAAAAAACAGGTTGAGGAAGCTTCACGCAGACCGGCAGCACAAACTGCGGGAACAACCAATTTTGACATCCTAAAAAGATTATCAAACCTGGAAAAACACGTTTTTGGCAGTAAATTGTATGATTGACAGTATTTATCGGACTTTCCAGTTTAAAACCATTGCTATTCTATCACAGATTACATATAATATTCTTTGTGATCATTAATAGCGTTCGGGTAATCGCTGCAATATATCTTATATTGTAGAGGAAAGTCCATGCTCGCACAGGCTGAGATGCCTGTAGTGTTCGTGCCTAGCGAATTCATAAGCTAGGGCAGTCGGAGTTTCTTCGGCTGACGGCAGGGAAAATGCCTAAGTCCTTCGGGATATGGCATGAATACCTTGAAAGTGCCACAGTGACGTAGCCTTTTCAGAAATGAAAAGGGTGGAACGAGGTAAACCCCGCGAGCGAGAAACCCAAATGATGGTAGGGGCACTTTCCCTGAGGAAATGAACAACGGGAAGGACAGGCAGATGCCTGTAGATAGATGATTGCCACCTGAGTACGAGACATTTGTCGCTTGCAGTACTACGGTACAAAACATGGCTTACAGAACGTTATTAGTGAGACAGTATGAGTGTTATAAATTCAAGCTCTCCTTTTTGGGGGAGCTTTTTTACTTTGCTGCAGGCTGGTAAGAAATATATGCTAGTTCCAGAAAAATTGATGTTAAAAATATTGGTCTAATTTACTGAGTTGATTGGAGTGGAGGGTGCTTGAC